>JADLEA010000451.1 GCA_020846365.1 Bacteroidota bacterium | reverse complement strand
GCCGTGGCAAAAGCAACCATCCCTTGATCGTTTGCCCGCCATATCCCGGGACCGATGCGTCAAAAACCTCAACCGTCGCGGGTTGATGGGTGAACAGGGTCAGCTCAAGTTTCATGGGATGAGCCCTGGACGCGTCAAGAGTCCTGCCCCAGAACGCTTTGAAATCAGACGGCTCGGTGCGCGGTGGTGCATACTGTTTCAGTTGTTCAAGTGGGAAGTCGAAGAGCATATGTCACGTGGGGTTTGTGAGACGTTCGATGAGTTTGCGGTGGCGTGGATACTCGGCAAGAAGATCCGGCCGGGAACCCAGCTCAAAATAGTTGAATTCGAATCCGGGAGAGACGGTACACCCGACCAGGGAATACCCACGGGGATTCTCCACCAGAGCTCCCATCCAGACTCCCCTCGGGGCCAGCGCCTGAAACCGTCCGTTTTTGGAATCCACGCCACCCAGCCGGGCGGCGGTGTGTGATCCATCGGGATGGAGGAAGTGAAGGGTCAGGCCGGTTCCGTCGTAGAAATGCCACAATTCGTCTGATTGCAGCCGATGGAAGCGGGAGACTTCGTGTGCATCAAGCAGGAAGTAGATCGCTGTTCCGAAGGGCCTGCGGCCGATGTAACGCTCCGGCAGCGATGACGATGGGAGATAATCCGGAGATCGATACGTTTCACGATACCACCCCCCCTCGGAGTGGCGTTTCAGGCCGAGCTTCCGGATCCAGTATTGTGCATCTGCCATTGGCCCAATATACAACAATTCCGTGCTATCAGCAAAGTTGGAAATCTCAAGGAGAGTGTGTACATTCTCTCGACCTCAACTGTTTTCACGATGGACATACGACCGACCTGTACTATCATTGGCGCAGGCATCGCCGGACTGTTGACAGCCGACACGCTCACGCGCCATGGGTGCAAAGCGACGATCCTCGAGAGGGCCAGACATGTCGGAGGCCGGATGGCCACGCGGCATGCCGGCGGACAATCGTTCGACTTTGGCACCAGGTACCTGTTCGGGCGAAGCGCGCGTTTCCGCACACTTCTCAACACGTGGCATCGCGCTGGCCTGATCGCCGTCTGGCAACCCGATCTCTCCGAGGCCGAACTCCGGCGAGTGCACGACAGCCCCGTCTACATGGGGATCCCGGAGATGATGTCGGTCCCGAAATCCCTGGCAGCCGGCCTTACGATTCATCTCTTGAAACATGTCACGGCGGTGCGCATCGCCAATGGCGCGTGGAGCGTGGAGACCGAGTGCGGACATTTCTACATGTCCCAGGCACTGGTCATGACTTCCCCCATCCCCGAATCCCTTGCGCTGCTCGAGGCGGGGAGAGTTGCACTTCCGACACAGCTTCTGACGGAGCTCCGCGCAGTGGAATACGCTTCCTGCCTTGCGCTCATGGTGCATCTCGACGGGCCGTCGGGACTGCCATCGGGAGGAGCTCTCGCGCTCGACGGAGATCCGCTGTCCTGGATTGCCGACCATCACCTCAAGGGAGTTTCCGCTCACCCCGGTGCCGTCACCATGTACGCCGGGCCTGAATTCAGCAAACAGATGCTGCATGCGCCGGCAGAAGCCGTTACTCAGGCGATGCTCCGCGCCGCCCGGCCTCTGCTGCAGGCATCCGTTGTTTCCACGCAACTTCACCGCTGGCAGTATGGCCATCCGGTGCGGACACTTCAGACATCGTTCATGGCTGCGCTTGACGATCCGCCGCTCATTCTTGCCGGTGACGCATTCGGAACCGGCGATTGCGAGAGCGCCGCGCTCTCAGGCATCGAGGCCGCAGACTACCTCCATTCCACTTATTGCCCCTCGAGTTAACATGAAAATCCCGATCGGTGTTCTTCTGGCGGCTTTGGCATATCACGCTTTCGCAGACCACCACGCCCCCGGTTCCACCATCTATGTTGCGAACAACGGGAGCGATCATTGGTCAGGCCGCCTCCCCTCCCCCAATCCATCAAAGACCGACGGCCCGCTGGCAACTATCGAACACGCCCACGCCGCCATGCGCATGCTGCTCCAATCGGCCGTTGACCGGCAGGATACTTTCAAGATCGTAATCCGGGGAGGGACGTACGAATGCCCCAGGACAATCCTGCTCGACTCGCGGGATGGAGGAACGGAGAAGAATCCGGTCGTATGGACGTCCTTCCCGGGCGAGAAGGTGAGGTTGATCGGGGGAACGACGATAACACAATTCTCCCAGGTCACGGATTCCACCGCGCGGGCACGAATCTCTCCCGAGTCTCTCGAGAAGATCGTTCAAGTGAATCTCCGTGCCCTGAAGATTCGTGACTTCGGGACCATCGAGCCCCGCGGGAACCCCGGGATGGAACTCTTCTTCCGCGGCGAACGTATGCAGCCCGCGCGGTGGCCGAATGACGAGTGGCTCCGCATAGCGGATGTGCCCCAGCAAGGCGATTCGTTATTCAACAAAGGGCTGGACCGGGAAAAACGCTTTGATGGCGTCCCGGTCGGAAGGCACTATGGCCGCATCTCCTATTCCGGAGACAGGCCTTCAACCTGGTCACCAACCAATGATATCCTCGTGCACGGCTACTGGACATGGGACTGGAGCGATTCGTTCCAGCGGGTGAAATCCATAGATCCTTTCAACCATGAAATCACCCTTGCCGAACCACACCACAACTATGGGTACACGAAAAACCAGCGGTTCTATTTTCTGAATATTCTTGAAGAGCTTGACACGCCCGGGGAATGGTACCTTGATCGCAAACGAGAACTGATGTTCTTCTACCCGCCGTCGGCACTCTCCGGTTCACGGACGGAGGTCTCGCTCCTCGAAGGGCCACTGGTGCAATGCGACAGTGCCGCACACATCATGCTGAGAGGGATCTCCTTTGAGACCTCCCGTGGGGTCGGGGTCAGGATCCAGGGCGGCACCTCATTGACTATCGACCGGTGCTCATTCCGAAATCTCGGAAGCGAAGCGGTGGTGATCGAAGGAGGACACCGCCACAGCGTAAGGAATTCCGAGATTGAGCAGGTTGCCCGCGGAGGGGTGCTGCTTTCCGGCGGAAACCGCCGCACCCTCGAACCCTCCGGACATGTCGTGTTCAACACCGCCATCCACCACTACAGCCGGTGGCTGCGCACGGGCGGCTACGCGGTGATCCTGGACGGTGTCGGGCAGAGAATGGAACACTGCCTTGTTCACGACGCGCCCTTTGAAGGGGTGTACATCAAAGGCAATGATCATGTTATTGAGTACAATGAAATCCACAGCGTCATGAAAGAATCGGGCGATGCCGGCGCAATCCACACCGGCAGGAACTGGACCTGGAGGGGCAATGTGGTCCGGTTCAACTACTTCCACGATCTGAAAGGCCCAGGACTGCACGGCGTCATGGGCATGTACATGGACGATTGGGCCAGCGGCTTCACCGTAACCGGCAATGTGTTCTACCGGGCCGGGCGGGCGACGCTGATCGGCGGAGGGAGAGACAATGTCGTGGAGAACAACGTCTATGTCGAGTGTTCCCCCTCCATCCATCTGGATGCACGAGGACTCAGTTGGGCGGGATACTACTTCGACGGAACATACGACGTCCTGTTCGAAGGTCTCCGGGAGGTGCACCACACCTCCCCGCCCTATAGCACGCGCTATCCGGAACTTGCCACCTTGCCCGGTCCGGACGCTTCGCTTCCCATGAACAACCGCATTGTTCGCAATGTGTCCTGGGGCGGACGATGGATGGATATCTACGACTACCTCGTCTTCGACAAGTCGATTTGCACATTCCGGGACAACGTGGTGGCGGATCCTATCGTCTTGCGCCGGAGGGCCGAAGGACAACAGGGATGGGATCCCTACTATCTGGACATCGACACGAAAGAAGGATATGTGAGCGTCGGCCGCCGGGATCCGGGGGCCTGGGACGAATTCCCTGACGACGTTTTTCTCTCTGTGCCCCCCCTCCTGTTTGATCCAGAGAACCGG
>JADLEA010000450.1 GCA_020846365.1 Bacteroidota bacterium | reverse complement strand
AGAAAGAACCGTTCCGCCGTCGTGGTGAGCAGGATCAGACGCTGTATCCCTGCAAACCGGGCAAGATCTTCAATGCTTTGAACGAGGTAGGACCCGAGTCCCGTCTTCCGGTAGGCCTCTGTTACCACTGCAGAACGAAGTAGGGCGAGGGGAGGATAGAGCTCCAGGCCGATGGCACCCACGATGACGTTCCTGTCGTGCGCGACAAGAAAGTGCGCCAGGTCCGGCGTCAGCCCCTCAAGAGGAAGCGCGTTCGCGGTGAGAAGTGTGCGGACCTGTTCCGCGTCTGCAGCGGTTGCTCTTCGGATCGTGAACGTGCTCACTGAAGCCACCTGTGACAAGTTCTGAATAATAGCGTCCTTCCCCCCCGGGAGACTCAAAAATATAACCACCTGGGATCACAGCCACAAGAGGAGGCAAATCGTGTAATTGCTTAAGTGATATTCATGGCGTAGATTTGTGCGTCGGACCTCACGAAGGAGACTCTATGCACCACGCCCAGCGTCGCCGGTTTCTCAAAGCATCACTCTGCGTTGCCTCGGGAGCGCTTCTCGGGACCCGCGCAACGGCCCGGAGCCAGGAAGCGGGCAAAACCAAAACCGCCGGATCCCGAAAACCCATCACCCGCAAGCTCGGAAAAACCGGTCTCGATCTTCCGGTCGTGAACATGGGCGTCATGCGCGCGGACAACCCCGCGCTCGTTCGTGCAGCCCTTGCAGAAGGGATGGTCATGTTCGACACGGCGCATTCCTACCAGCGCGGGCGCAATGAAGAAATGCTCGGGAGAGTTCTGGCTGACTACCCCCGGGAATCATTCGTGATTGCGACAAAAGTGGGGCTGGGAAGGGGCAGCTCTGCCGAGTGCATCAGGGACTTCCTTTCAGACGTGGACATCAGCCTCCAACGTCTCAAAATGCACTCCGTGGACATTCTCTATGCCCACGGTGTTGATTCCCGTGAGTTCGGTTTGAATCCGACGCTCGTGGAGTGTCTCAAACAGGCAAAGCAAACCGGCCGAGCGCGGTTTGTGGGTTTTTCGACGCACGAGAACGAACCGGATGTGCTCGATGCAGCGGTTGAGGGAGGGGTGTGCGATGT
The DNA here is from genome assembly GCA_020846365.1 of Bacteroidota bacterium. Taxonomy (GTDB): domain Bacteria; phylum Bacteroidota; class Ignavibacteria; order UBA10030; family UBA6906; genus JAGDMK01. Next base: position 1,470 of record JADLEA010000450.1, on the reverse strand, counting down.
GGTCCTCACCGCCGTCAATTTCAAGCAGGATCACTATCCATCGGTGAAAGCGGCCATCAAACGGGCTGCCGCCGCAGGAATCGGCATCATTGGCATGAAGACCATGGCGGGAGCGTTCTATGACAAGGCGCGATCGAAACCAGTCAATTGCAAGGCCGCATTGAAGTTCGTCTTGCAGGACGAAAATGTTTCAACCACGATCCCCGGAATCACCTCGTTCGAACACCTCGCAGAAAACGCGAGCGTCAACACCGACATCACCATGTCCGAGGAAGAGCGTGATGCCCTGGTCGCACGCAACCTCGAGGGCGGTTTGTACTGTCAGCAATGCCATCACTGCGTGGACGGCTGCAGGAAAGGCGTGCAGATTCCCACATACATGCGCGCCTTCATGTATACCTACGGGTACCGCGATCTCGGTCTGGCTCATGCCGCACTCTCTGAGATTGAGGCCGAAGAAAACCCCTGCACATCATGCGATTCATGCACAGCGCACTGTGTGAAAGGATTTCCGCTTCGCGAGCGGATCGCAGACGTGCAACGCGTCAGGATGATACCGGAAGATCTCCTCCTCAATTCGGGCGCGGGTGAAGCATGACGGTCCGAATGATCATGGCTGCGGGTCTCCTCCTGTCCGCCGCCGCTGCAGGCAATGGCGGCGAGACGGAAACCCGGATCCCGAATGTCGAGGGCTGGAGCATGGCTCGTGATTCCACGGAGTATTCCCCGGAGACTCTCTGGGAGTACATCAATGGTGCCGCAGATCTCTTTGTCAGCTACGGATTTGAGAACCTCGCCGTGGCGTATTATCTCGCGCCGGAAGGACAGGAGATCCGTGCCGAGTTCTACAGGCATGCAACCCGCCAGGATGCCTACGGGATGTACTCGCAGGAGAGGGCGCAGGAAAGCGCGCCCGTGTCGTATGGCGTTGAAGCGTGCATGGACGAGGGGATGCTCAATTTCGTGTCGGGCCGTTGGTACGTAAAACTCTCCGCGAATGAGGGGGACGACATCGTGCAACGGGGGATGCATCGCGTGGCGGCAGCCATTGACAGCGCGTTGGCGCAGCCGCACGAGCTTCCCGAGGGGTTTGCCCTGCTTCCGCAGGCCGGACGGATCCGCCGCTCCGAGCAATACATTGCCCGAGACTTCCTCGGGTATGGATTTCTGAAGGGTGCGTATGTCGCATCGTACGGATCCGGGGATGGATGTCGTGTCTTTGCCATCCCGCACGCATCCGCTGAACTCGCGAATGCCGCGCTCGAGGCATTTCTGCGTGTTGCTCCTCGCGCGGACAAGGGGCTCGCGGATGGGGTCGTTCGCGCGGAAGACCCTCACCACGGGCACGTGAATCTTGTTGTTCGGGGAAACGTCCTCATGGGCGTCGTGGGATGCGCTGGCGGGGAGTCCTTTCGCTCCTCGCTCTTGAAGAACCTACAATAGACGCGCTGGCTAGAAGTAGCCAGATGT
>JADLEA010000449.1 GCA_020846365.1 Bacteroidota bacterium | reverse complement strand
GTGATCTAATTGAGTTCGTCAATGAACGCCTGAATCGCATCCAGGAAGAAGTCTGCAGCGAGAAGAATTTCTCGCCGCAGAGCTCCAGTTTGCAGATCTTCGGGACATGCGCCAAATGCAGGAAAGCGAAAGGGTAAGGACTCTCATCATGCCGCACGCAACGCTATTGCTGAATGCACTTTCGCCCGGCGACACCGCCACCATCACGGGGTTGCACGGCGTCCACGGACTCGCACGCCAGCGCCTCCTCGAAATGGGCCTCATGCAAGGCGTCAGAATCCGCTTTGTCCGCCGCGCCCCCCTCGGCGATCCTATCGAGGTTCGCCTGATGGGCTACAGCCTCATGCTTCGCGACAACGTCGCCGGCGGCATATCGGTCCTCCGTGAAGGGACCAAATGAAACCGGCGGGAAAAACCCCGGAAAAGGTCCGGCATGCGGCTCTGGTCGGGAACCCGAATTCCGGAAAGACAACGCTGTTCAATGCCCTGACCGGACTGCGGCACAAGGTCGCGAACTATCCGGGGGTGACCGTTGAGAAGAAAGAAGGCCGTCTGGACCTCCCTGGCGGACAGGAGATTACGCTGTTCGATCTCCCGGGGACGTACAGCATGCATCCTCAGTCCCCCGACGAATTCCTCGCCACCGAAATCATGCTCGGCATGTCCGCGCACACTCCCCCACCCGACCTCGTCGTCTGTGCCGTTGACGCAACGAACCTCGAGCGAAACCTCTACCTGGTGACACAGCTCATCGACTGTCATATTCCCGTCGTGGTCGCGCTGACCATGGTGGATCTCGCCCGGCAGCAGGGGACCACCGTGGATGCCCGGACTCTCTCCCGCCTTCTCGGGTGTGCGGTCATACCGGTGGTTGCCCACCGCGGCGAAGGGCTGGATGCACTGCGTGAGGCGGTCCTGAACGTTGCGCCGCCAAACGGCCATGCGCTTCCCTGGAAGCTTCCGGAAGAGCTTCAGAAGGAATGGGATCGCGTGCGCGACCAGTTGCGCGACACCTACCACCTCTCCGTGCCGGCGGCAAGCCATGAGGCCACGGCCCTTCTGATTTCTCCGGAACTGATAGCACAACGTGTGGACCGCTACGATCCCGCGTTTGTCGAACAGCTTCGCAAGAACGTACAGAAACTGGACTTCCTCGGCATCGACCGGCAGACGGCGTTCGTCGAATCCCGGTACGCCTGGATCCGCGATGCCGTTGCACGCACGGTGCACTCACCGGACCGGGTGAGGCCGAGCCTGACCGATCGCATCGACCGCATCGTCACGCACCGCGTCTGGGGCTTCATCATTTTTTTGGCAATCATGGCCCTCATGTTCCAGAGCATCTTCAGCTGGGCCATCGTGCCGATGGAGTGGATCGCGGGTGGCTTTGAGGCCCTGGGCCAGACCATCGGCGGAGCGCTCCCCCCGGGGGATCTTCGCGATCTTCTCGTCGACGGCGCTCTGGCGGGCGTTGCGGCAGTCGTGACCTTTCTCCCGCAGATCATGTTCCTGTTCTTCTTCCTCGGCCTGCTGGAGGATTCCGGCTACATGGCGAGGGCCGCGTTCATCATGGATAAACTGATGAGCAAAGTCGGCCTCCACGGGAAGTCCTTTATTCCCCTGCTCGGCTCGTTCGCCTGCGCCATCCCGGGCATCATGGCCACCCGGACCATTGAGAACCCGAAGGACCGGCTGGCGACTATTCTCGTTGCTCCGCTCATGAGCTGCAGCGCGCGCCTTCCGGTCTACTCCCTGCTCATCGCCGCATTCATCCCTTCCACCATGCTCTTCGGCATCGTGTCGATACAGGGGCTGACTCTCCTCTCCATGTATTTGTTCGGGATGGTCATGGCCCTCCTGATGGCATGGCTCTTCAAGAAGACTCTGCTCCGCGGAGCGCCGCCTCTCTTCATCATGGAATTGCCGGCCTACAAGGTGCCGTCTCTCAAAACCGTCCTGCTCCAGGTCTGGGAGCGGGCATTGGCTTTCCTGAAGACTGCAGGTACGATCATTCTGGGGGTGTCCATCCTGCTCTGGGCTCTCGCGTCGTATCCGAAACTCGGTGACGGCGCGAGCAATGCCGATCAACTGGAACATAGTTATGCCGGCAAGGCCGGCCAGAGCATCGAACCGCTCATTCGTCCGCTGGGCTTTGACTGGAAAATCGGCATCGGACTGATCTCTTCGCTGCTGCAGCGGGAGGCGTTCGTCAGCGCGATGGCAACGATTTACAACGTGCAAAGTGAAGATGGGACCGAAAGTGAGCTTACCCTGCAAGAGGCCATGAAGCTGGACCGCGATCCCGCGACCGGGGAGCTGACCTTCACGCTGCTCACCGCGATCTGTCTCATGGTCTACTACGTCCTCGCCATGCAGTGCCTCTCCACCGTGGCGATCGTGCGCAGGGAAACCAACGGATGGAAATGGCCGGCCTTCCAGATCGCATACATGACCGCGCTGGCCTACGGCGTCACCTTCCTTGTGTACCGCGGCGGACTCCTCTTAGGCTGGGGAACCTGACATGGACTGGCAACAGATTGTCACATGGAGTATCATCGCGTGTACCGCCGCGCTCATGCTCGGGTCGCGCCTGCGCCGGTGGCGCAAAGGGTCGGCACGGCGGTGCACCAGCGGCTGCCAGTGTCCCGGGCTTGATATCCCCATCCGCAAACCGTATCTTGATGCACCATCCACTCGACTGGAGAAACGATCGTGAACGAAACGGCCAGCGCGCCCCTCACCGAAGAACAGGTCTACGAAGCTCTGAAGCAGTGTTTCGATCCTGAGATCCCGGTGAATGTTGTGGATCTCGGATTGATCTATGATGTGAAGATCATCGATGATTGGGTCGGCGTGAAAATGACCCTCACAACGCCGGGGTGCGGGATGAGCGGGATGATCGCGCAGGATGTGCGCAACCGTGTCCTGCGACTGCCTGGCGTCAAGGAAGCAGATGTGCGGATTGTGTGGGAACCGGCGTGGACCCCGGAACGCATGTCAGCGGATGCGCGCAAACGTTTGGGGTTCGCCGTCTAGTAGGCGGGAGGCGCTACACCGGTCTTCTGCCCAGCGCCCTGCGGAGTTCCAGCAGCGGGACATAATCCGAATCGGCTGCGCTCCAGAGTTGAAACAACCTCTCCCCGATCTCGGATGCCATCTGTTTGTCCCCGCGATCACTGTACACCAGCGCCAGGACGTGCAAGGCCTCGGGTGAGTTCGGGTTCAGCGACAGCGCATTCTCTATGGCATCGATGGCTGGCTCCCATGCCCTTCGCGCGCGGTACACGCGAGCCAGGTGAATGTAGACGGCGGCCCTGGTGAGCGGCGTGGATGCCTCCATTGCCTCGCGGCATTCCCCCTCGGCTTCCTCTGTTCTCCCCTCTTCAAGAAGGATCCGCGCGCGCAGCAGGTGATACCCCTGCACAAGCTGCCGCCCCGTGAGATTTCTCCGGTCCATCTCCGCACGAACGCTCTCCGCCATTGCCCATGCCTCGTCGAAACGCTTCAGCTTGCTGAGCGCAACGGTCAGGCCGCCGGTCGTCCCCACATAGGTCGAATCGATGGCATGCACTGCCCGGAAAAGTTGGATGGCATCCTCGTACCTCCCCCGTTGCAGATCGATGACCCCTCTCAGCCGCATCAACCCGGCTTCGCTCTGCATCGTTGCGGGGAGGAGTTTGACTGCCTCCTCGAATTGACGCTCTGCGTCCCGCAGCCGTCCCTTGACGAGGTACACCGTGCCGATTTCCCTCACCGCATACCAGTAGTCCGGTTTCACCTGCAGGGCTTTTTGGTATTGTTCCAGGGCCTCGTCGTATTGCCCCGCCCTCATGAGGAGATCGGCGTAGCTGGCGAGCGGGTCGGGCTCCTGAGGAGCCATGCGGATGTAGCGCTGCATGTACTCCACCGCCTTCTTTTGCTCGCCCAACACTGAATACGCATATCCCAGGGACATGATGCCCAGCGCAAAGCCGGTGTCCTGCTTCACTCCCTGCGAGTACAAACGGACCGCAGCTTCATAGTTGCCTTCAAATTCGTAGCATTGTCCGCGCAACAGGTAGAGTTCCGTCTCCTCGGGGTACATCGCCAGCAGGGAATCAGCAAGCGCTGCCTCCAGGTCGCGTTTCTCGTTGATGCGATAGGACCAGAGCCGGATGAATCGTTGCTCGCGCGGGGTTGCATCGACGGCCAGCCGGGTGGCTCGCGCGATGGCGGACCTTGCGTCAGGGAGATTCCCGGCATACAAATGCACGAGCCCGGCCCGTCCCCATGCGATGGCAAACATGGAATCGGCCGCGATGGCGCTGTCCAGGGACTTCAATGCGTCCACATAGTAGAATCGCTGCCACTGCCGCACGCCTGTCTCGACCCATTGTACTGCTTCACGGGAATCTGTCGTCCACCGCCGGTCCGATCCGCATCCCGGCAGGAACAGACCCGCAGCACAGGCGCACAGGGTGAGCGCTCGAATCGCCTTCACGGGTTCCTCCCTTCTGAGCTGGTCCGGTTGTCAGCTCCGTCCGCAAGTTCGCGCAGGCTCTTCACGTGGTTATCCAACCGGTCAATCGCCTCATTGACCGTGGTGAGATACTCATTTCTTTTCTCTTCGTCGGGTTTGACGGTTTGCAGGAAGTACACCGCCATCCTGACGATGCCCAGCGGATTGCTCAGGTCGTGCGTAATCTTGCGGAGGGATTTTCGCATTTCCTCGATGTAGCCCAGGAGCGCTTCCCGGTCCAACTCTTCAATGCGTTCTTGATGAGCCATAGGGTGTATCCTCAGGGCCAGCGCGCATTCTCAATGTTGGTAATCTCGCGCAACAGGTCTTTCTTCGTGAACCGGGATTTGCTCATAACACCCGACACTGCGCCGTTCAGCTGCTGCTGGACATCATCATCCACGTCCATGGACGTGAGGACGATGATCGGAACAGCCCGCGTCGCCGGTATCTGTCGCAGTTGTTGGGCGACGGCAAAGCCCGACATCTCGGGCATCAACAGATCCAGGAGCACGACATCCGGATGCTCGCGGACGGCCATGGTCACTCCCTCGGAACCTTCGTTGGCTTTCAGCACGCGATAACCTTCCGTTTCCAGAATCACCTGCACCAGATCCGTCGCAGCCCTGTCGTCATCGATGACCAGAACGGTGGGTTGCTTCCGCTCCCGGGAGGGCAGCACATGAACCCGGTCGAGCGCCTGTACCAGTTCATCCCGGTTCACCGGCTTGACAAAGTACTCCACCGCCCCCAGACTGAATCCCAGATTCTTTTCGTCTACTATAGATACGATAATGATAGGGATATGTTTGCAAAGGGGGTGGCGTTTCAGCTCTTTCATCACCTGCCAGCCATCTTTTCCCGGGAGGATGAGATCCAGCGTAATGACGCTCGGATGGAGTCTTTTTGCCATATCGATGGCATCCGACCCGTTTCTGGCCACCTCCACCTGATAACCGGCAGACTCGATATGGAGGCGCAGAAGGTCTCCCGCCTGAGGAGAATCCTCGACTATCAGCGCAAGAGGTTTCTCCCCCCCCTCTTTCCGCCAGTTTTCCCGCTTGAGGGCGTCCAGGAGCATCCCCGCCTGCATGATCCGCTCGGATGTCGCATCCACAACAAGGGGGACTTTGAACGAGACGGTCGTCCCTTTTTCCCACTCGCTCTCCACCCAGATCGTCCCGCCGTGGAGTTCCACCAGCCGTTTCGTGATGGCGAGTCCGAGCCCGATACCTTCCCTGTTTCTGGTTTTGCCGCTCTCCGCACGCCGGAAGGGCCGGAAGAGTCCCGGAAGCTCCTCGGGGCGTATACCGAAGCCGAAATCCTTCACCGCGAACACCATGTCGTTCCCGACGCGCCGGGAAGAAACGATGATCTCGCCGCCGTCCCTGCTGAACTTCACGGCATTAGAGACAAGGTTGATGAGGATCTGCTTGAAGCGCATCTGATCCACCACCAGCTCATCAAGTTCGGGATCCAGGTTCCACCGGCACTGGATCTGTTTGGCGCTCATCTGCGCTGCGAGCAGGCTCTGCACCGTTTCTTCGAAGTACGCCGAAGGATAGCTTGCGACATGGAGTTCGAGCTGCCCCGCTTCGATCTTGGAGAGGTCCAGAATATCGCTCAGTATCTGCTGGAGATGCCTGCCGCTGGTCTGGATGTTCTTCATGTACTCCTGCAGCTTATCCGGCTGCATGTCCTGGATGTCGGCCAGAAGGAGATCAGAGAAACCGATAATGGAATTCAGGGGCGAACGGAGTTCATGGCTGAACATTGCGAGAAACTTCTTGAGGGTGTCGCTCGCCTGGAGCGTCTTTTCGGTCTGAGACTCCAGTTCCAGGTTCTTCAGGCGCAGGTCGTTCAGGAGCCGCTTCCTGCTCAGGCCGATCGCGATGTCGTTGGCAACGACGCGGTAGATGTCCACGCTTTCACCGGCAAACCTCGGATCCCTGATCGTCACGACTTCGAAAACGCCTTGAAGTTCTTCCTGTGCCAGCAGAGGGATCGCGATGACGGAACGCAGGTGCAAGGTATCCACGGATTCCTGCAGGAGCCGTCCGGCCGTGCTTTCTTCCAGCCGCCCGGAGACGACCGGTGCTTTTGTGTGGGCCGCACGCGCAACGCAGGTGGGCGCGTCGGCAGCCACGGTCTGGTGCACGACATCCGCAGGGAAGTCGATGTCCAGCGTGGCGGGCGCCACGAGCCGGAGTTCATTGGTGCGCGGATCGTAGAGATACACGCACACCAGGCGCGACGGTACTTCCTCAAATGCCGCCAGGACCTCAGCGCTCCGCTGACAGAGATCATCGAGCTGGTGGGCTCCGTTGATGGCCCTGGAGATCTCCACCATGATCTCTTTCTGTCGCTGATCCCGCTTCTTCTCTGTGATGTCCTGGAAAAAGACCGATAGCCCGTCGTCGGCAGGATAAATCCTCACGTCATACCACTTCTCGAAGCGATCGTCCCGGTATGCGGTTTCGAAGCTCTGGAACGTCCTGGTCTCCATCGCGAGGCGGTACTTTTCACCCAGGAGCGCACCCTGTGCATTGGGGAAGATGTCAAAGACATGATGGCCGAGCACTTCAGCCGATGACATCCCCGTACCAGACTCTGCTGCTTTGTTCCAGTACGTGATCCTGTAATTCGCATCCATTGCAAAGAAACCGCCGCTGATACTTTCGAGGATACTCTCGTAGCGGATATTTGTTGACATGAGCCTCTGGGGCACCTGATGTATTGGTCAGGGGTGGGAATTCCGATGGCTAAATACCCAATTTTGCAGAGAAATGCAAGCGGATTATTAAGTTTTACTTTAGGCGCGGGGTATCTGGCGTCGGCGAGTCGGCAGAGCGTCCGGGCGACTCGGGGTTGCAGCGGCATGGGAGGTGCGGCGATGAACCGAGCGTGTGAGTGATGCGGGGTTGCCGAGGTCCAAAGGTACACCAAAGAAAGCGAGCGGATGAGCGACTCGAGTCTGTGGAAGCTCGCAAAGGGCGGTGAGCAACGGTGTATGAACGAGCGGGGACCAGCTACGCTTACGCGTGCGACAAAGGAGAGCCGGTGAGCAACTCGAGTGCCTCTTCATACTTCCTGGATGTCGTCGCGATCACGTCCGCAGGAAGGGGCGGTCCGGGAGGCCGCTTGTTCCACCCAAGGGTGAGGAGATAGTCTCGCACGAATTGCTTGTCGAAACTGGGTTGTGGTCCCCCGGGCTTGTACGACGAGACAGGCCAGAACCGCGAGGAATCCGGAGTGAGTGCCTCATCGATCCAGACAAGGCGACCTGCTTCATCTTCTCCGAACTCGAACTTTGTGTCGGCGATGATGATGCCGCGCGTCCGCGCGTATGCTGCGCCTTCCCGGTATATGCGCACCGAGACTTCCTTCAGCTGCCGGGCACGGTCTTCGCCCACGATGCGGGCCGTTTCATCGAAGGAGATGTTCTCGTCGTGGGCCCCGATCTCCGCCTTTGTCGTGGGGGTGAAGATTGCCTCCGGAAGCTCATCGGATTCCTTGAGGCCTGCAGGAAGGTTCACACCGCATACTGCGCCGGACCGTTGGTACTCACTCCACCCCGAGCCCGAAAGGTAGCCGCGGACAATGCACTCGATAGGCAGCGGCTTGGTCTTCCGGACGAGCATGCTTCGCGCCGCGAAGAGTTCCGGGCGGGAACGGAACGGCTCGGGAAAATCCTTTGATGCTGTCGAGACGATGTGATGCGGGATGATGTGACCGAGTTTTCTGAACCAGAACGTGGAAATCTGCGTGAGCACTTTCCCCTTGTTGGGGATTCCGTCGGGGAGCACGACATCAAACGCGGAAAGGCGGTCTGTGGCAACGATCAGCAGGCGATCGCCCAGGTCGTAAATGTCGCGTACTTTCCCCTGCTGTGAAGGGAGGAGCGAACCGTGGGCCGTCGTCGTAACAACCGGTGCGGTCATGAAGTGTGAGGCTTACCGTTCGAAGCTTGCGCCAAGGATTTCTTCGATCGTTCCGCGGACGATGGTGGACGTCGGCGGGACTGCCGTCGTGGCCCGGCTGATATTTTCCAGTTTCATGCCACGCCACTCCGTCTGAATCTTCTCGTGGACAAAATCCTGGACGACCTTCTGCAGGTTCTTCATCTGGGCCTTCCCCTTGCGGAGAGGATCGACAAAGAGATCCACCTTGATTTCATTGCTGGAAATGCGCGTGGGGACGAGCATGTAGTTGAGTGCCCCGGAGGTGCGCCAGGCGTACGTGCGTTCAACCTTGTTGAACGTCGATGGGATATGCAACAGGGTCCGTTCATCAGTACGAGGCACCAGTGTGAGCGTGACGCGCTCATATTTGTGGGATTCGCGGGACATATTCATCGTGGGAGAGCTCCTTGTGCAACCAGGCTGGCGGAGTTGAGAACCGTCTGTGGTAATATACCATACGAGCCCGGTCTTTGCAAGGGGCTTGCGCCGTTCTGCGTGGAGCTGTGACGCAGCGCACATCCCAAATCACAGCCGCGCGCCAAGCGCATGTGTCAGAGCGCACATCAATCACCCCGAAAAACGCGGGTTTTGTTTCAGCGCGCGCTCCAGAAGGTTCAGATACTCCTCGCGCGGGATTTCTCTGGCACCGAACTGCGCCAGGTGGGGGGTGAGAAACTGGGTGTCCAGCAACGTGAACCCGTCTTTGCGGAGCTTCTGAACCAGCGCGACAAGCGCTACTTTTGAGGCATTGGAGAAACGGCTGAACATGGATTCCCCGAAGAACGCGCTCCCGAGCGTGACGCCGTAGAGCCCGCCGACAAGAGCTTGCCCCTTCCAGGTCTCGACGCTGTGGCCGTGCCCCTGCTCAAAAAGACGCACATACACCCGGATGATCTCCTCGGAAATCCACGTGTCCTCACGATCTGCACATGCCCGCATGACCTGCTCAAAGCTGGTGTCGTATCGTATGGCAAACGCTCCCTCGCGCACAATGCGGCGGAGACTGCGGGGAATGTGGAATGACTCGATCGGGATGACAGCCCGGGGATCGGGCGAATACCAGAGAATCGGGCCGTGCCTGTGCTCGGCCATAGGAAAGAACCCCTGGCGATACGCCTCAAGCAGGATCTCTTCGGAGAATTCCCTGTTCCGGGACGGCACGGCAGTTATCCGGAAGTGGGAACCGAGACTACGACTTTGCCTATCGAGTGTCTGTTTTGCAGGTAGCGATGGGCTTCGACGATCTGGTCAAAGGGAAAGACCTTCCCGACCAACGGCCTGATGACACCCAGGTTATACCACGTGAGCAACTCGGTCGCCGCTTGTTCAAAATACCGTTCTCTTCCTGTGATCAAGCCGAGGTTGAAGCCGAAGATCCCCTTGTTGGTGTGAATGAGGCTTGGCGGAAAGATGGGCTTCATCTGCTCGTATGCGTCTGCGATCATGCTGCGCGACAGGCTGCCGTCGGCGGTGGTCATGGATGAAACACCCAGCATAAGGTATCTCCCCATCGGCGCGAGCAGGTGCCAGCTTTTCTTGAACACCTCTCCGCCGACCGAATCCATGACAACGTCCACTCCGTACCCCCCCGTCAGCCGTTCGACCTCTTTTTCAAATGCTGAGGCCGTGTAGTTAATGACGTGGTGGGCGCCGAAGGAGCGGGCAACCTCTGTCTTCTCGTCGGTCCCGGCGGTCGCAAAAACTTCCGCGTTGAGGTGCCGTCCGATCTGGAGGCAGGCCAACCCGACGCCGCCCGCTGCCGCATGGACCAGCAGGCGCTCGCCCGTCCTCAGGTTCGCCAGCCGCACGAGACCATGGTAGGCACTGAGCATGGAGACCAGGAACGAAGCCCCCTCCTCATACGTCATCTTCTCCGGGATGAGGGTCGCATAGTACTGATTGACCAGCACATACTCCGCATGGCTTCCCAGCTTGCTGTACCCCATGATCCGTTCACGTCCCGAGAATTTCGTGACCTTCGGGCCGATGCGCACGACATCACCGGAGAATTCAAGGCCGGGAATGTAGGGAGGTTTTGGGGTTCCGGGATAGGCACCGAATCGCCCGACGATATCGGCAAAGTTCAGGCCTATGCATCGTACCCGGACCAGCACCTGATCGGGACCGGGCTCCGGGATGGGCGCATCCTGAATCTGCAGAACGTCCGGGCCACCATAGCGTGTGACATAGACAGCTTTCATATCCTGCGGGGCCTCCTCACCACGTACCGTTCATACATTTCCGTCAAGCGGCGTTGCGCAATGTTGTCCAGATCCTCATCGTCTTTGTTCCGTTTGACATACATCTGGAACAGCTCTTCTTCGTCGCGCGTCATTCTGTGAGTGTAGTCCCGCAATTCGAGGATCATGCGTTTCTGCTCGGCGTGGGTCATCAGGCCTCCGTGTAACCGATGGTACGCAAAAAAACCGGAACTCTCAAACAGGCGCTTTGCTTTTGTCGGAGGGAATACCTATCGTGGAGTTCAACGACCATGGGGTTGTATGAGCACCGCAGCACCCTCCTTGCGTGCAGCCATAACGCTGGTCCGGCCGAAACAATGGATCAAGAATCTGTTCGTTTTCGCGCCGCTGATCTTCGCAAGAGAACTGTTCCTCTGGGAGCCCGTAACCCTGACCGTGCGGGCGTTTGTGGCCTTCTGCCTTACGGCCAGCGCCGTCTATATTATCAACGACATGGTCGACCTGGAAGCGGACCGCGCCCATCCCAAAAAGCGCTTCCGCCCTTTGGCAGCCCGGACGATTTCCTCTCGCACCGCATTCCTCCTGCTCGGCCTCCTTCTCCTCATCGACGTGTTCGTCGTCTGGGGCATGCCGGACAAATTCGTCATGATCCTGTGCGCATACTTCTTCATGAACCTGGCCTATTCCTTCAAGCTAAAAGAGATCTTCCTGCTGGACATTTTCATCATAGCGGCGGGTTTCATGTTGAGGGTGCTGGCCGGAGCGTATGCGATATCCGTTCACGTGTCCAGCTGGATTATCCTGTGCACGCTGTTTATCTCGCTCTTCCTGGGCTTTGCGAAAAGGCGGGCGGAGATTATGGCCATGCAGGCCGCGGGTGCTTCTTCAGAGAGGAAGGTTTTGCAGCATTACAGAATCGGGGTGCTTGACCAGATGCTCACCATCACGGCTGCGGGTACCGTGATTGCCTATGCGCTCTATACTGTGGCACCCAGAACGATCGAGGTCTTCCGCACAGACCGTTTGATCTATACCACCGTTTTCGTGATGTACGGAATATTCCGGTACATGCACCTCATTCACACGACCGAATCCGTTGAGAATCCTGCGGCGGTCGTTACATCGGACTTCCCCATCATCGCGAACGTCATTCTCTGGATATCGGCCTGCGTCGTGCTCATCTACTTCGAGGGGCGACTGCCGTTCTTCCGGTAACCCATCGCCTGCAACGCCGGTCCCGTCTCACTCTGATCCGCTGCCACCCTCCCCTGGAAACCCCCGTCCTGTCGAGTACGTCCCCCCCCACCTCCTGTCGGGTTACGGCGCATCAGGCACACTAATTGAAATCGCAGGAGCCACCACAACACCCACCGGTAGCGCAAGGCGGGGCATCGGGTTTTGAGCCCATGCTGAAACTCGGTGCGGAAAGCAACCGCGTGTGTCTCTGAGAGCCACACCACGGACAGAGGACGTCTTCCTCCACCTCCCGGACCTTGTGAAACACGTCGTATGTCTTTCCGCAATCGTTACATCTGTAATCATAGATCGGCATGCCACTACTCCCTGCAAGATATGAGCGTCCATAAGATACGATGCGCCAGAATCACAAAAGGGTCTCTCCCAACCGCCGGGGTCTCCTCATTGTGCCCCCTGTCATGACCTTTTTCCCACTTACGACGTAAAATAGAGAGAAAAGGTGAAAGAAACGACCGAAAAATCGCAAGAATTGACTTCCCAAGGGGTTTTGTTTATATTCCTTGCGATTTTCGCCTGATGTGATGGGTGGAAACTTGCTCCAATACGTATTTGTTAGAGAATGTAGGCGCCCTATCAACGGCGCGATTCATATTCCAAACGGGGCCCTGAATGGAAGGCAACTTTTCAAATCGGGTGCAGGATGTTATCCGGCTTAGCCGTGAAGAGGCACTCCGCCTCGGTCATGACTACATCGGGACTGAACATTTGCTCCTGGGCGTGATCCGGGAGGGCGAGGGAATTGCCGTCAAAATTCTCCGCAACCTCGGCGTGGACCTGTACAAACTCAAGAAGTCCATTGAGGACACCGTACGGACCTCCGGTGGAACTCTGACCATAGGCAATATCCCCCTGACCAAGCAGGCCGAAAAGGTACTGAAAATCACCTACCTGGAGGCCAAGCTCTACAAATCCGACGTCATCGGGACGGAGCACCTCCTGCTCTCCCTTCTCCGCGACGACGACAACATTGCAGCTCAGATATTGCACCAGTTCAATATCCACTACGATGTCGTGCGGGCCGAGCTGGACAATATCATTAGCGGCAAGCCGTCCACCCCCCAGACGCACCAGGCGGCCGCACAAGAACGGAAGCCCGAGAAATCCAAGACCCCGGTTCTGGACAATTTCGGACATGATCTCACAAAATTGGCCGGGGAAGACAAGCTCGACCCGATCGTGGGTAGGGAAAAGGAAATCGAGCGCGTTGCGCAGGTCTTGAGCCGGCGCAAGAAGAACAACCCCGTCCTGATCGGCGAACCCGGTGTGGGCAAGACCGCCATCGCCGAGGGCCTCGCGATGCGTATTGTGCAGAAGAAGGTTTCACGCGTATTGCATGGCAAACGGGTCGTGACGCTTGACCTCGCCGCGCTGGTCGCCGGCACGAAATACCGCGGCCAGTTTGAAGAGCGCATGAAAGCGGTGATGAACGAGTTGGAGAAAGCCAAGGACGTCATTCTCTTCATCGATGAGCTGCATACGATCGTCGGCGCTGGCGGCGCTTCCGGATCCCTGGATGCCTCGAACATGTTCAAACCCGCCCTCTCACGTGGCGAGCTCCAGTGCATCGGAGCGACAACACTGGACGAGTACCGGCAGTACATCGAAAAAGACGGCGCGCTCGACCGCAGATTCCAGAAAATCATGGTCGACCCCACTTCCGTGGACGAAACCATACAGATTCTGGCGAATATCAAGTACAAGTATGAAGAGCACCACGGGGTGCGCTACTCGGACAAGGCCATCGATGCCGCAGTCCGTCTGAGTGACCGGTATATCACCGACCGGTACCTCCCCGATAAAGCCATCGATGTCCTGGACGAATCCGGATCCCGCGTGCACCTGGCCAATATCCATGTGCCGAAGGAAATTCTTGACCTGGAAGGCGAGATCGAGAAGATCAAGCAGTCCAAGAACCAGGTGGTCAAGAGCCAGAACTTCGAGGAGGCCGCCCGACTGCGCGACATGGAGAAGAAACTCCTCAGCGACCTCGAGATCGCCAAGCGCGAGTGGGAGATGAAGGCGCAGGATACGGTTCACGACGTGACCGAAGAGCACATGGCCGACGTGGTGGCCATGATGACGGGTATCCCCGTGAACAAGATCGCCGAGTCCGAATCAGCCAAGCTGCTGAAGATGGAGCAGGCGTTGAAGGACCAGGTCGTCGGCCAGGATGAGGCCATTGAGAAACTCACAAAGGCCATCCGCCGGACACGCGCCGGCTTGAAGGACCCGAAGCGGCCGATCGGCTCATTTATCTTTCTCGGCCCGACCGGCGTCGGCAAAACCGAGCTGGCAAAAGCCCTTGCGCGATACCTGTTCGATACCGAAGAGGCCCTGATCCGGATCGACATGAGCGAGTACATGGAGAAATTCAGCGTGTCGCGGCTGGTCGGGGCTCCTCCCGGATACGTTGGGTACGAGGAGGGCGGCCAGCTTACGGAAAAAGTCCGCCGCAAACCGTACTCGGTGGTCCTCCTGGACGAAATCGAGAAGGCACACCCGGATGTCTTCAACATCCTTCTGCAGGTGTTGGATGACGGCATCCTGACAGACAGTCTTGGCCGGAGAGTGGACTTCAAGAACACGATCCTGATCATGACATCCAACATAGGAACCCGCGACCTGAAGCGCGGAGGCGGAATCGGGTTCGGCACCGGATCGGCGAAGGATGAATACGGTTCGATGAAGAACGTTATCGAGGAAGCCCTGAAGCGCGTCTTCAACCCCGAGTTCCTGAACCGGATCGACGATACGATCATCTTCCATCCTCTCGAGAAGCATCATCTGCTCGAGATCGTGCAGATTCAGATCCGGGAGCTCACCAAGCGGATCACGGCACAGGGGGTCACGTTGGAGCTCACCAAGCAGGCCAAGGAGTTTCTGGCCGACAAGGGGTATGATCCGGCGTACGGCGCGCGGCCGCTTCGTCGGGCTGTCCAGAAGTACCTGGAAGACCCCATCGCGGAAGAGTTGCTCAAGGGCAAGTACCCGGAGGGATCCACTATTCGCGTGAAGGTCAACAAGAAGACCAACGAATTGCGGTTCACGGGCGCCCTGACAGAAAAGGGAGATGGGGACGTCGAAGAGGAGGAGAAGTCGGCAGACGTGAACTGACTCCCGGCCCGGGGTTTCACCGGGCCCATGTTGAATCGGTGTGGTGCGTACTCCAGCGGCGCCTTTCAGGGCGCCGCTGCTGTTTTCTGAAGGCAGACCGCACAGTATTCCTCTGGTCGGCCTACGAAGGTCCGAATTCCTCATGAATCCCCCGTCGGCCCGCGAAGGTCCCGTTTCCGACGAACCTCCGGTCGGCCTGCGAAGGCCCGGTTTTCCTGACGAATCTCCGGTCGGCCTGCGAAGCGCCGGCCACTCTGCACACGGCCGGTCCGACTATGCCGATCCTGCCGCTGGGCTCAAGCAAAACCTCTGGATCAATTCCCCTACCTCCAGCCTCCTGGCACCCATCCGCACCAGTGGAGCGTTTTCGGGATCGTCCAGCGTCATCACCCGTTTCCCCTTTCGCAGAGCCACAGCGACAAGCGCTAGTACACTTCCTCCCGGTCGAGCGTACGGCACGAACAGCGAATCTGCAAGCGCAATCACAAACGCATTCCGCAATCGCGCCAATGCCCTGTCCACCCTTTTCTGCCTTTCCGAGAACGGCGAGAGCAGCAGGAGGCGCCTCTCTGCAATGGCCGGCTTCCAGGCGGCGGGAGCGCTCCGCGCGCTCAGCCTTCTTCCCGGGCAAAAGATCACCGGCACATGGCGGACAAGAAGAGTATCCAGGCAGGTGCGTTCCATCGGTGAGTGGAACCCACCGATGAAGGTGGGACTTTCCGGGGTTGCTGTCCGGACGAACCGGAACGTATCCAGCAGCACACTTCCCGGACAATGTGCCGAGCAGAGGAGGCCCAGGGTGGGTCTCTGGAGAAGAGCAAGGTCACCGAGGCATGCAAGCGGCGTCGCATCGCTGAAGAGTCCGTCCTCTTCGCACCAATCGCGCCACCGCTCAAGCGCAGGGGGGTACCGGGAATCTCCTGGACCGAGGGAGTAGAGCCGCGGTGG
The DNA here is from genome assembly GCA_020846365.1 of Bacteroidota bacterium. Classification (GTDB taxonomy): domain Bacteria; phylum Bacteroidota; class Ignavibacteria; order UBA10030; family UBA6906; genus JAGDMK01. The sequence continues at coordinate 5,110 of JADLEA010000449.1, read as the reverse complement.
GATGGTCGGGGTGTGTCGGGCAGGCTGGACACGAAGCTTCTGCGGCAGGGGCTGCGCGTCCCCTGAACCTGGCGTATGCTCTGCGGGCCGGCCACCCTGGGCGTCCCGGGCGCGCCCGGTGTGCGATTGTCGGTTCATGCTGTTGCCTCATACCTAGTACACGAGGCGCAGCGAATTTCCGACAGACCCCCTTTATCTCCCCTCTTTGTGGTGCTTCAGAACTCGGGCCTGGGCCAAGAAGACCACTTCTTCCGCGATGTTCGTGGTGAGGTCGGCGATCCTTTCCAGGTTTCTGCTCACCCGGATGAGATCAAGCGCATCTTCGATCTGGAGCGATTTCTTTCCGACCAGGTCTATGACCTTAAGGGCGTTCGCGCGATTCATGTCGTCAATCTGATCATCCTGGGCGCACACAGCGCGCGCCTTGTCTGGCTCAAGGTGGAGAAAGGCATCCAGAGCGTCCCGCAGCATGGCGCGGGTCATTTCCGCCATCTTCGGAATGTCGAGCAGCGTCGAGCTGTGGGCGGCATCGGAAAGACTCAGGGCCGACTGGGCGATGTTCACCGCGTGATCGCTGATTCGTTCCAGGTCGTTGTTGATTTTCTGCGCTGCGAGGACCAGGCGGAGATCGCTGGCTACGGGTTTCTGTAGCGCGAGGATATCCACGATGGCGTTGTCGATTTCCAGCTCGAGCGCGTCCACCCGGACGTCGTTGCGGATCACCTGATCGGCCAACGTCTTGTTGCGATCCACGACGGAACGGATTCCGTTGTGGAAGTTATCCTCGGCCATGCTGGCCATTTTCATGAGCATGGTCTTGAGGCTCTCCAGTTCCCGCTCAAAGTGCCGTTCCATACTGCGTCCTCGCAAACTGAAGCCGGTCCTATCCGAACCGGCCGGTGATGTATTCCTCGGTGCGTTGCTGCTGCGGAGCGGTGAAGATCTGTTTGGTCTCGCCGAACTCCACAACCTCTCCGAGATAGAGAAATGCCGTGTAGTCGCTGACCCGCGCCGCCTGCTGCATGTTATGTGTCACGATAACAATTGTGTACTCCTTTTTCAACTCCCGCATGAGCTCCTCGATCCGCAGCGTGGCAATCGGGTCCAGCGCGGAGCAGGGCTCGTCCATGAGTATGATCTCCGGCTTCATGGTGAGCACGCGTGCGATGCACAGGCGCTGTTGTTGCTCCAGCGAGATGCTCAAGGCCGAGGCCTTCAACCGGTCTTTCAGATCGTCCCAGAGCAACACGCTGCGCAGGGCCTCTTCCACCACGTCGGGAAATTCCTTCCGCGCGCGGCTCCGGTGGATCTGCAGGCCGAAGGTGATGTTCTCGGCAACCGACAACGGAAAGGGATTCGGACGCTGGAACACCATCCCGACGCGCTTCCGGAGATCGATGAGATCTACGTCCGGCCGGAAAATCTCCTCCCCATGAACCCGGACATCCCCGGTCACATGAACGCCGTCAATGAGGTCGTTCATCCGGTTGAAGACGCGGACCAACGTGGACTTCCCGCATCCGGAAGGACCGATCAGGGCGGTGATCTTCCGTTGCTCGATGTCCATGTCAATGTCCGTCAGGGCGTGGAACGTGCCATAGTAGAGGTTCAGACGCCGGGTCTGAATAATGACGTTGTCCATAGGTTATCCGAACTTCCCGGTCACGTACTCGTCAGTACGGGGATCCGACGGCGCCGTAAAGATGATCCTGGTTTCGTCAACCTCGACCATTTCTCCCATCAGGAAGAACGCCGTGCGGGTGCCGACGCGGGCGGCCTGCGCAACGTTGTTGGTCACCAGCACGATGGTGAACCGCTCCTTGAGAAGAACCATGGTCTCTTCCACCCTGGCTGTCGAAATCGGATCCAGGCCGGATGTGGGCTCATCGAACAGGATCACCTCGGGTTTTCCGGCAAGCACCCGGGCGATGCAGAGGCGCTGTTGCTGCCCCCCCGAGAGGTTCATGGCCTGGCTGTCCAGGCGGTCCTTCACCTCGTCCCAGAGATACGCATCGCGCAAGCTCTGCTCGACGATCTCATCGAGGCGGGCCTTGCTCCGCACGCCGTGCATGCGCGGTCCATACGTGATGTTGTCCGCAATCGACATCGGCAGCGGAAAGGGCAGGGCAAACACGATCCCTACTCGCGCGCGGAGCTCCTCCACATCGATCGCGCCGGTGTCCATATCGTCGAGCAGAATGCTCCCCGTCTTCCGGAATCCCCGGTGCAGATCGTTGAGCCGGTTGAGGCACTGCAGGAACGAGCTCTTGCCGGAATTGGCCGGGCCGATGATGCTGAAGATTTCATTCCGCTGAATGTCCAGCGTGAGGTTCTTCAACGCACAGGAATCGTTGTAGAAGATGCTGAGATCGCGGACGGCGATGTGCGTGGACATGGCTGTCACCATCTCTTCTTCTTGCGGAACCGCGTGCGCAGGATGATCGCCGCGAGATTCAGCAGCAGCACCAGGAGCAGCAGCACGAGGGCGGTGCCGAACCGGAAATCCTCGCGGATTCCCGGGACCTGCGTGGAAATCACGTAGAGGTGATACGGAAGCGCCATGGTCTGATCAAACACCGACGCCGGCAACGCAGGCAAATAGAACGCCGCGACGGTGAAGAGGATCGGCGCAGTTTCGCCGGCTGCGCGTCCCAGGCCCAGGATCGTTCCGGTCAGGATGCCCGGCAGGGCGTGAGGCAGCACCGCATGCCTGATCGTCTGCCACCGGCTTGCTCCCAGCGAAAAACTCACGATCCGGAAGGACCGCGGGACGCTCTCAAGCGCCTCTCTTGACGCCGTGATGATGACCGGCAGAATCATGATGCCGAGCGTGAGCGAACCCGAAAGAATTGACACGCCGAAGTCGAGAAAGATGACAAAGATCCCCAGGCCAAAGAGTCCGTACACGACCGACGGAACGCCGGCCAGATTCACGATGGCGAGTTTGATCAGTCGGCTGATGGCGTTGTCGCGGGAGTACTCGACCAGATAGATCGCGGAGAGGACACCGAGCGGGACTGCGAACACGATGGCGCCGAGCACGAGATACAGCGTGCCCAGGATGGCCGGGAGGATCCCCCCGGCGTTCATGCCGTTTTCCGGCATGCCGAATAGGAACTCGGGCGTGAGGGCCGTGTACCCCTTGGCAAAGATAATGGCCAGCACCACAAGCACCGGCATCACGACAAGGAGCGTGCAGGCAAAGAGGACGGTGAATGCGATGCGTTGTTCTGTGCGGACGTTCATGCGTGGTCCCTACTTTCCCGTCGTCCTGTGGAGGTACCAATCCGCCACGCCGTTGATCAGGAAGGTGATGACGAAGAGCACGATGCCGATCGCGAAGAGTGCGGCGTAGTGTTCGCCTCCCTGTACGCTCTCGCCCATCTCCGCTGCGATCGTCGCCGTGAGCGTCCGTACGGGCTGGAGGATGCTGTGGGGGATCAGCGCAGCATTCCCCGTCACCATCATCACGGCCATCGTCTCCCCGATGACCCGGCCGATGCCGAGCATGATTGCAGCGAACATGCCGGGGCGCGCGGCAAAGGCCACAATGCGCCAGGTGGTCTGCCATTTCGTGGCGCCCATGGCAACAGCCGCTTCCCGGTACTGCCTCGGGACCGCGGTCACTGCATCCTCGGCGATGGACACAATGGTGGGCATCGCCATGAAGGCCAGGGTGATGGAACCGGTGAGAGCCGTCAGACCGGTGGACAGGCCGAACAGTTCCTTGATCCATGGACCGAGGGTTACCATCCCGATGAAGCCGATCACGACGGAGGGGATGGCTGCGAGGAGCTCGATCCCCGCCTTGAGGGTTTCCTTCGTGCGGGGAGGCGCGATTTCGGCTATGTAGAGCGCGCTTGCCACGCCAATGGGAACGGAGATCACGGCTGCACCCAGGGTGACAAAAAGGGAACCGATGATCAGCGGGAGAACCCCGAACTGCGGCGGCTCGGAAATCGGATACCAGAATTCTCCGAACAGGAAATCGAGCGGGTTCACCGAGAGGAAGATGGACAGCCCTTCCTTAAGGAGGAACACGAAGATGAGGAGCACGATGATGATCGAGGTGATCCCGCTGACGAAGATCCCCCGCTCGATGACGGCTTCGCGGATTTTTCTAAGGTTCATAGGATCAGTGGATGACCGCGGGGACAAAGTCGATGCGTTTGACGATTTCCTGTCCGTCGCGCGACAGGAGATACTCCACGAAGGATTTCGCCAGTCCGACCGGTTCGCCCTTGGTGTACATGATCAGCGGGCGGGAGATCGGGTAGGACTGGTTTTGCACGGTGATGATCTCGGGCAGCACACCGGGCTCCCCCGCTGCGCGGGAGACCTTGAGGACTTTCACGCCGGTGGAAACATATCCCATACCGTAGTAGCCGATCGCGTCGGGATTCTGCGCTGCCTCGTCGGCGATGGCCTGTGAACTCGGGAGGAGGAGCGCCTGGGGGGTGAATTCCTCCTTGTTCCCCGAGACCCCGTGGCGGAGGACGTGTTCTTTGAAATACACGTGGGTACCGGAGTTCACCTCGCGGGAGAGGAGAACGATTGCCGCATCCCGTCCGCCGACCTGGGCCCAGGAGGTGATCTTGCCGGTATAGATGTCGGCGAGTTGATCCATGGAGAGTTCGGAGACAGGGTTTGAGGGGTGGACGATAACGGCGAGTCCGTCGAGTGCCACGACGATCATTTTGGGTTCGATCCCTTTTTTGCGGGCGAGCGTGATTTCCCTTTCCTTCATTTCCCGGGAGACCTGGGCGATGTCGCAGGTATTATTGAGCAGGGAGGCGATGCCGGTGCCGGATCCGCCGCCGGTGACGGCGATGGTGATGCCGGGGTGCAGCTTCATATACTCTTCGGCCCATGCCTGGGTCAGGTTGACCATGGTATCGGAGCCCTTGATTTGGAGGATAGTCGTGCTGCCGGATTCTCTGCGGCTGCATCCGGGAGCGAAGAGGGCGAAGGAAGCAGTGACGAGCAGGAAGGTTACGAGTGCCGGTCTGGGTGTCACTATGTACTCCGGTTGATGAAGGCGCACGACGTGAAGGACTGCGAGAGCAGGCAGGGTTCAGCGTTGCTCGTAGGGAGGAATATAGGCAATTGG
>JADLEA010000448.1 GCA_020846365.1 Bacteroidota bacterium | reverse complement strand
TCGTTGTCCGTTCCCGAGGTCGGCGTGTACGCGGGCACGGTGAACGTAAAGGTCTGGGATCCGCTCGCCGGCAACGTTCCGCTCCGGTGCATGTTCACATTGCCGTCATTCCCGGCAGCGGCCACCACCACTTTCCCTGCTGACGCGGTGAAGGAAGCCATCGCGGCCTCATACGGCCGTGTCCCATCATGAGGACCCACCTGGCCCCCAACGCTGAAGTTCACTGCCACCGGTTTGCCGAAGGCGCCTGCTTTCATCTGGGCATAGGTCAAGGCATCGATCATCCTGGCCTCGGAGAAGGAAAAATCCCCTCCTTTGACCACAAGGATATCTGCCTGCGGCGCGACGCCCAGGTATTTCCCGCTGAATGTCCCACCGTTGCCTGCCGCAATACCCGCAACATGGCTGCCGTGTCCGTTGATATCGCGCGTGCGGACGAACCCGGTCGGAGACCCGTCCAGTTCATCGTTGATATGGGCCTGTGTATACTCCACGCCATACGTGAAGCCAGAAGGCGGAGTCTCGGCACCGGACGCCGTAAGGGTCTGATCCCAGATTGCCAGAATGCGGGATTGCGTTGGATCTGCAGGATTCCGGAAATCCAGATGTGACCAGTCGATCCCGGAATCGAAAATGACGACGATCGCTCCCTGCCCTTTGTACGGCGTGTTGTTGATGAATCCCCCGTGGAGAAGCGGCGCGCCGATATCCGGCACGCTCACTTCTGTGCACAGCTTGTTCGTGTTCCCCGGATCGATATAGGACACCTCGGTGATACGCGCAAGGCGTCCCAGATCTTCCTCAGCCACCTGTACCGTCACGAAATCTCCGAAAGCGGAGTTGACGTGAAATCCAGCCGCACGGACCGCTTCCGGTGACGAGGTGTAGACGATCGCCTCATGTAGTGCCGGCGCGGTTTTCTCCAGCCGTATGCCTCCGCTCGCAGCTTGTCCGGAAACCACCTCCCTGAAGAACGGATGAAGCTTGGCCGTTTCTGCGTCGGTCAGTGTCTCCGCCGACGCGGACAGCATTCCGGAGAAACCGATCAGGACCGACAGAAGCATACGCAGATGGCTCTTCATACGAGGCGCCTTTCGGTTGGTATGTGAGGAAGTGAGTTGTGAAGCGTGTTCTGACCACTATTCTGGATGCTGGTCACCGACTTGAGCGAGGCGACGCGCCTGAGCTCGGCGGCGTTCACGCGCACGGTCACGATCTCGCCAAAGACGCTGCCGACGGCGATCCCCAGCGCGCGGATCTCGTCGGGTGCGCCGGTGCGGACAATCACGCCGTATTCTCTGGTGCCGTCCGGCCTGACCGTACAGTCATAGCGGCGCTCGTTGATTGACCTCCCGAGCACCAGTTCCTGGAGCATGGGATCCAGCTTGGCCTGTTCGTCGGCAGTCAGAACCGGCTCCGTGCTGCACGACACCAGCATGGCGGCAAATAGCAGAAACCAGATCGTACGCATGATCCTCCGCGTTCATTCATGAATAGTAGAGTAGTGATTCTTTCCATGATACACAAGGAGGCGGCGTGTGAAGCGAGAGGAGAAGGGTGACGAGGCTGCGAAATCCTGTCTGCCGGCGGGATTAGCGGCGCTGCGGTGGTATCCGGCGCGGACATGGGTGGCACCCGGGGTCCATACCATCCGTTCAGTAATTCTCCACCCGTCAAGTACCGTTATTGTTGCGACCGACACATCCTACGCACGCACCTCCTGGCGGAGATACTCCCCCGTCACGGAACTCTTCATGGTCGCGACGCTCTCCGGAGTCCCTTCCGCAACAATCCTCCCGCCGTCTTTTCCTCCCCCCGGACCCAGATCGATCACCCAATCTGCCGCCTTGATGACATCCAGATTGTGTTCGATCACCACGACCGTGTTCCCTTTGTCCACGAGCCGGTTGAGGACGCCCAGCAGCATTCGGACATCCTCAAAGTGCAATCCTGTGGTGGGTTCATCGAGGATATAGAGAGTATTGCCCGTGCCCACCTTGGAGAGCTCGGTGGAGAGCTTGATGCGCTGTGCCTCGCCGCCGCTGAGCGTTGTCGCCTGTTGGCCTATCCGGATGTAGCCGAGCCCGACATCGAACAGCGTCCGCAATTTGCGTTGCAGCGCCGGGATCTCGCTGAAAAACTCCACGGCTTCACCGACAGTCATATCCAGGACATCAGCGATCGATTTCCCCTTGTAGACAACCTGGAGTGTTTCCCGGTTGTACCGCCGCCCTTTGCAGACATCGCATTGGACATACACATCGGGGAGGAAATTCATTTCAATCTTGCGGACGCCATCACCTTCGCAGTTGTCGCACCGCCCGCCCGCGACGTTGAAGCTGAACCGGCCGGGTTTGTATCCCCGGATCTGCGACTCCGGCAGCTGGGCGAAGAGGTCGCGCACCAGACCGAACAAACCCGTGTACGTGGCGGGATTGGAGCGGGGCGTGCGGCCGATCGGCGTCTGGTCAATATCAATGACCTTGTCGATGTGTTCCAGACCCCGAATGGCTTTGAACGGCAGCGGTACTGCCTTTGCCTTGTAGAATTTCCTGGCCAGGATCCGGTACAAGGTCTCAGCGATGAGCGTGGATTTCCCCGAACCGCTCACGCCGGTCACCGCCACCAGCACGCCAAGCGGGAGCTTGAGGGTCACCGCCGCGAGGTTGTTTCCCGTGGCTTTTTCGAGTACGATCGCTTTCCCGTTTCCCGGGCGGCGCGTCCCGGGAACTGGAATGGTCTTGAGCCCCCGGAGATAATGTGCGGTATAGGAGATGGGCGCAAAACCGTTCTCTGATACAGCAAGCGCATCGTTGCGCAGTTGCAGGGATCCCGGCGCACCGGATGTCACGAGCGCGCCGCCGTGCTCTCCCGCCCCCGGGCCGAGGTCGATGACGAAGTCGGCACTCTCGATCATCTCACGGTCGTGTTCAACAACGATCAGCGTGTTCCCGATGTCGCGGAGTTTCTTCAAAGATGAAATCAGCTTCCGGTTGTCCCGCTGGTGAAGCCCGATGCTCGGTTCATCCAGTATGTACAACACGCCCACGAGCTGGGTGCCGATCTGCGTGGCGAGCCGGATTCTCTGCCCCTCACCTCCTGAGAGCGTCCGGGCCGGACGATCGAGCGTGAGGTACTCAAGCCCCACGTCCATCAGAAACTGCAGCCGCTGCAGGATTTCCTTGACGATGGGCGCGGCGATGACGGCCTGACGGGGACCGAGTTTCAAGCCCCGGAAGAACTTGAGCGTTTCTCCGATCGAAAGGCCTACCACCTGCTGGATGGTGGTCTTTTCACCCGTCAACCCGTCTTCCAGTTTGACCGAGAGATTCTCCTTTTTCAACCGCCCCCCCTTGC
>JADLEA010000447.1 GCA_020846365.1 Bacteroidota bacterium | reverse complement strand
GCCTCCCCACAAGAGCGCCCTTCCCCCGGAACGGCATCCCGTGAGAAGTATCCGTGACCACATTGCTGCCGCAAAGAGTACTGTTGATCGTTTCATAGGAGAATCTCCGAATTGAGTCCTGAATTCTGTAGGCCGTTCAAGGAGAATGTTCCGGGATCTCTGATGTTGGTTAATACATTCTTGTCCGCCGACGCACCGGCATCACTACTGGAGATAGCTGTTGAGAATATTCTCCAGCATTTCCTGACGCCCGCTCTGGAGCAGCGGAGCGGGTTGGGTCAGGACCCATTGCTCGATATCCGCCAGGCCGGTCTTGCCGGACATGATCCGGGCGCCGATGCCGCCGTTGAAACTACCGTAGCGCTCTGCAACAAAAGAGCTCAAGACCTTGTCATCAATGATCCGCTGCGCAATCAGGAGGGCGCGCGCGAACGCGTCCATGCCGCCTATATGCGCATGAAACAGGTCCACCGGATCGGTGGAACTGCGGCGCACCTTCGCGTCAAAGTTCAAGCCGCCCGTCCCCAGCCCGTTCTGACCCAGGATAACCAGCATCGCCATCGTGGTGCTGTACAGATCGGTGGGAAACTGGTCTGTGTCCCACCCGAGCAGCAGATCCCCCCGATTCGCATCCACGCTGCCGAGCATACCCGCCGCCGAGGCGACGGCAAGTTCATGCTCAAAGGAGTGCCCGGCAAGCGTGCCATGGTTGGCCTCGATGTTCAGTTTGAAGTGATCCAGCAGGCCGAACTCGCGTAGGAAATTCAGTGTCGCCGCCGCATCGGAATCATACTGGTGCTTTGTGGGTTCCTTGGGTTTGGGTTCGATCAGGAACTGCCCGGCGAACCCTATGGATTTCTTGTACTCGACCGCCATATGCAGGAAGCGGGCCATCTGCTGCTGCTCCCGCTTGATGTCCGTGTTCAGCAACGTCTCATACCCTTCACGGCCCCCCCAGAACACGTAATTCTCACCCCCCAGCTCCCTGGTGGCGTCCAGCGCGTGCTTCACCTGCGCGGCTGCCAGTGCCATGACATGTGCATTGGGACTTGTCGCGGCGCCCTGGGCATAGATGGGATTGCCGAACAGGTTGGCGGTCCCCCAGAGAAGCCTCACCCCCGTTTCCTGCTGAAGCTTTTTTGCATACGCCACCATGACATCCAGGTTCCGGCAGGTTTCCGCAAACGTGGAACCCTCCGGGGCGATGTCTCGGTCATGGAAGCAGTAGTAGTCGACGCCAAGCTTCTGGAAGAATTCGAACGCGGCGTCCATGGTCGCTTTGGCGCGTTCCAAGGGATCCGCCGGCTTGTGCCACTCCCGGAAGAAGCTCGGGTCCCCGAACATGTCGCTGCCGTCCCCCTTGAGCGTGTGCCAGTACGCGACGGAGAACCGGAGATGTTCCGCCATCGTCCTGCCGCCAACACGCTGCTCCCTGTCATAGTACTTGAAGGCAAGCGGATTCTTTGACTGTTTGCCTTCGAAGGGAATCGGCTTCTGGATGCTCGGGAAGAACCTGTTCAACATGCGTAATCCTTATCGGTGGTGGTGCTTCAACGTCAATTGAGTACCCTGGATGACTCCCTGATCACGAACTCCGTATCGAGCACGACGCGTTCGACCGGCAGCAGGGTTGAGGACTCGATATTGCGGATCAGGATCTCCGCTGCGCGCCTTCCGATTTCGTCATGCGGCGCCCGGATCGTCGTGAGCGGCACGGGGTAGATCTTGGCATAGGAGATATCGTCGTTGCCGATAATCGAGATGTCCCCCGGAACATTGATGTTCAGTTCCTTGAGCGCCAGCATGACGGCGAGCGCCTGATGATCGTTGAAGCAGACGATCGCGGTGGGATAGTCCTGCCGGCTCTTGCCCTTGAAATACTCCAGGGTCTTTGCGTAACACTCGTCGTAGTGCGAGCCCACCGACACGACCATATCGGGGTGGAACGCCAGCGTGCTCTCGCTGAACGCGTACCGGAATCCCTCGATACGCTCCTGCGTATGCGATGACTGCGGAGGGCCGGCAAAATGGACGATGTTCGTGTGTCCGGAACTCATCAGGTACTTCACCGTCCGCTTGATTGCCTTGATGTTGTCAACGGCGACGACGTTTGCCTGTATCCCCCGCACATCTTCCAGCAGAACGAACGGATAGTTGATCATCTTCAGCTTGAACAGATGCTCGATCTCGGCCTTGCCTTCCACGATGGGAGCGATGATGGTTCCCTTGATATCCTTGGTGGAAAACAGATGCGAGAGGGTCTTTTCGCACGTGTGGTCGTCGTCGGAGCTTGCGACCAGAACGGAATACCCCTTGGTGCTCGCATACTCCTTCACGCCGGCCGCAATGGCGGTGTAGAAGGGGTAGCTCATGTCCTTGATGATCAGCCCAAGGCTCTTGTCCTGAACGCCGTTCTTCAGGTTGCGCGCGACCGCCCTCGGGCGGAAATTGAGCTCCTTCATGATTTCAAGGATATGATCGCGCGTGCCCGCCTTGACGGAGTCTTTCGCATTGATGACCGCGGAGACCGTGCCTTTCGAGACCCGGGCACGCCGCGCAACGTCCTCTATGGTTATTCTTTTCATGAGTCTTCCCTGTGGTGTCACCGCGCGAACGACTTGCGCCGTTCTGCCAACTCGTCCTGTATCTGGAGATTGAGTTTCTTGCTGATGCCGTAGAACCCAAGGGCGGCGACCCCGATGAGAAACGTGATGGCCGGATAGACGCTTCCCGTCATCCGGATCCCGAACAATGCATCTTCTGTCTGATCGATATTGGGAAGATAGCCGTATGCGGCAAGCAGCCAACCGCAAATGGCCCCGCCCAAACCCAATCCTGCCTTCAACGCAAAAACGATTCCCGCAAACACCACGCCGGTCGCCCGCCGCCTGGTCTTCCACTCCGCAAAGTCCGCAACGTCTCCCATCATCGCCCACAAGAGCGGGATCGTCGGCCCGTAGGCCAGGGACTTCAGGATGTTCATGACGAACATGCCTCCGACCGCATCGGCCGGGAGCGTTATGAACAACACGGTGAACAGAGTCGTGAAGGACAACCCCACGAGGAACACAGTCTTCTTACCGAACCGGACGGCCAGGGCCTTCGAGAAGAGCACGCCGATGATCGTTACCAGCTGGCCGGACATATTGAACAGGCTGAACCCGACCGATGTCACGTTTGAGCGATCCTCCAGCGCGAGCAGCCCGAACGCGCTGAGGATGGTGTTCACAATCCCCGGCTCTGCTGCGGTCGATGTGACGAATCCCCACGACTGCAGGAAGGCAAACAGCGACTCCTTGTCCGCATAGTAGGTGAAGAAGTAATACATCGCGCTTCCCCACAACGCGAGCGTGATAAACAGGAAGAGCGTCAACACGAACATCGAAATCCACGGCCCGTTCTTCAGGAGGTCGGCGAAATCCTGTTTGGGAGAAGATTTCTGTTTGGGATCGGGAAGAATGCGTTCGCGGGAACTCAGGAAGGTGATGACAAAGAACACGACGCACAGCGCGGCAAACACGCCGATCGTGAGCTGCCATCCCTTTGCGGCATCGCCTCCTCCGAGCTTCGCCACCAGGGGAAGCGTCAGGCCCTGCACGAGGAACGACGCCGCCATGGCAAAGAAGAACCGGAACTGGGAGAGGCTGGTGCGTTCATTCACGTCCCCGGTCATGACACCGCTAAGGGCTGAGTACGGGAGGTTGTTCACCGAATAGATTGTCATGAGGAGGATGTACGTGACGTACGCGTACACCAGTTTCCCGCCTGCATCGAAATCCGGAGTGGTGAACGCCAGCACGAAGAGGACGGCAAAGGGAATCGCGGACCAGAGGATCCAGGGCCTGAATTTTCCCCACCGCGTGTTGGTGCGGTCGGCAACCACGCCCATGAGCGGGTCAAAGAACCCGTCCCAAACCCGTCCGATCAGCAGCAGCGTGCCCGCCGCCGCGGCCGTTATCCCGAAGACATCGGTGTAGAAGCCCAGCTGAAATATCAGCATCGTCTGAAAGACGAAGTTTGCCGCCGCGTCGCCGAAGCTGTACCCGATCTTCTCTTTGACGGGTATTCTGGATGTGCCTTGTTCCACGGTCGATTCCTTCATCGGAGAAAATCAGTGCACGACATGCAAGAGCGTCTTTC
>JADLEA010000446.1 GCA_020846365.1 Bacteroidota bacterium | reverse complement strand
GAGTAGCGTATCATGCGCCTCAGTGTTGTCATCATCGCACGCAATGAAGAATCCACGATGGGCCGGAGTCTGGAGGCCATGGTGCAGGACCTCAAAGGCCTGGACGGCGAGATCGTGCTTGTGGATTCCGCCTCCTCGGACCGCACCGTCAGCATCGCGGAATCCTATCCCGTCCGGATCATCCGGCTCGAGCAGAGCCCGCTGCTCTCGCCTGCGGCCGGCAGATACATCGGCACCCGCGTGAGCAAAGGTGAGTTCATCTTCTTTCTCGACGGCGACATGGTTCTCATTTCCGGCTGGCTTGCGAAAGGGCTGGAGGAGATGCGCGATCCACAGATCGCCGGAGTCGCCGGACGTCTCTCCCATGTAAATCCCGGAGAGGAACCTTCATTCGACCATCCCGACACGCTTCCGCTCGGGGAGGTGACGACGTTTGGAGGCGCCGCCGTCTATCGGAGGGCGGCGTTGGACGCATGCGGCACGTTCAATCCGTACATCAAAGGAGAAGAAGAGGCGGAACTGGGACACCGGCTGCGAAGCGGCGGATACAGGCTGAAACGCATCGCGCATCCGATGGCGTACCACATGGACAAAGTGAAGGGCGTCCCCCAGGTGGACCAGAAGGCGAAGTATCACACGGGCACGGGTCAGATTCTACGGCGGTATCCCGGCACCAGTTTCGCCATGGCTCTTTTGCGGTCAAAGGCGATGCTGCTTCTCCAGGAGCTGGTGGTGCTCGGAACTCCTGTCCTGATTCTGCTCTCCATCGTCGCAGGATGGTACTGGCTGGCGATCGGACTTTCCGCACTTGCGGCGGCGGCCGTGATGGGCCGGGCCCTCTGGAAGGGCCCGCGCAAAGTGCTCCTGTATCTCAGGACGATTGTGTTCAGCGCGTACTACACGGGGAAGGGCTTTCTCACGGGCCTGCCATCGCCCGAAGGGTTCGAGAAGAAGATCCGCTTCACCGTGACGGAAGGGCCAACACGCCCCGGTTAAGGACATATTCGCACTTCCCGGCCTTCCATTGTGTCCGCGATCACGTCGGGGTCGTGAAGGATGTCTGTGCGATGCGATGTGCGCGAGCGCACAGAAACGCCGCCGGTGGACGGAACTATTTGGATTTCGGAAAGCGGATTGGTATCTTTCGTTCAGACTCCACCGAACCTTCCATCGCTGACTGCTGTTTAAGGAACATCACACATGCGCCAGGTTTCCGCACCGGGCAACGAGCGATATTTGGACGCCTCCATCGCCCCCACCAGGGTGATGAAGGTGTTTACCGTCACCATCGTTGACGAGATGCGGGGAGACCAACGTCGTGTGCTGGGTACCACACAACACCGGAAGACAGCGACCTACGACCGCTCGGCCCGTGTGGTGACAAGCACTCCGCCGCCGGTTGTGGATCTGTATTTCTGATCACTCGCAGGAATCGTTATGGAACATCTTTTCTCCATGCAACCCTTCGAATCTACGACCCAGAATATCACGGTCACCGTCCGGCCGGTGTACCTGGACGGTCAATCGCAAGTGATCAGCAAGAAGTTTGTCTTCGCCTACTTCATCCGGATTGAGAATCACGGCCTGCAGCCGGTTCAACTCCTCCGGCGGCACTGGTTCATCCGCAACGCCTTCGACACGCTGCGGGAAGTGGAGGGCGAAGGTGTGGTAGGCCAGCAGCCCATCATCCAACCCGGGAAGGCGCATGAGTACAACAGCTATTGCGTCCTGGACACCTTCGACGGCACGATGGAGGGCACGTACTTGATGCGCCGTCCGAACGGCGAAGTGTTCTACGCCGTGGTCCCCCGGTTCATCCTGCGCGCTATGGCAAACTGATTTCGTCACCCCACACAGAGAGAACCCCGATGCCCGTCAAGCCCAGCGACAAAGAGGAAGAATTCTTCGCCCGCAGGGAATTTGAAGCCCGGAAAAAACTACGGGAGGAGCAACAGCGGCAACTCGAAGCGGCTGAACGAGCGCGACTCAAAGAACTCCATCATATGCACTGTCCCAAATGCGGCATGGACCTCATCGAGATCGACTATAAAGGCGTGAAGCTGGACAAGTGCTCCGCGTGCGGTGGCCTCTGGTTTGATGCCCAGGAATTCGAGACCATCCTCTCCCAGGAACAGTCCAATATCAAGAGCATCTTCAATATCTTCGGTCGTTAACATCGTGGGCACTCAGGAACTCTCCCGGCGCATGCTGCGCGCCAAAATCCACCGCGCTACCGTCACAGAAGCGAACCTGCACTACGAAGGGAGCCTCACGATCCCCGGGGATCTCCTCCTCCATTCGGGCATCGCTGAGTACGAGGCCGTCCACGTCTGGAATGTTACCCGCGGCACGCGGTTCGAGACGTATGCCATCGAGGGAGACAAGGGGTCGGGAGAGATCTGCGTGAACGGAGCGGCGGCACATCTTGCGGAACCCGGCGACGTTATCATCATCGCCGCCTTTGCCGACGTGCCGGAATCTCAAGTGGCGGAATTCAAACCCACCGTGGTGTTCGTCGACGCCAAGAACCGCATCGTGGAGGTGGCTCCGGAGGTTCCGGGACCGAAGACTCACGTGCGGGGATGCTGAGAATCCCTCGGGGTCATGGTGCACAACCGGACCCGGCATGTGATGCCCGATGCCCCATCCTCTGGATGAAGCCGGCCGGTCCTTTCAGGAGTCCCTGAACTTCAACGTCAGCACCACCACCTCCGGCCTGTTCCCGAGCCGCACGGGAGGGCCCCATGTTCCGAATCCGCTCGAAATGTAGAAGTGGGTGTTTCCCTTCTTCAGGTACCCCCAGCTCTGCTCGTACACCATTCGCGTGATCAGATTCAGAGGCCAGAGCTGGCCGTGGTGTGTGTGACCCGACACCTGCACGTCAACTCCTGCTTGCGCCACCGTGTCAAGGTCGAAGGGCTGGTGGTCCATGACGATCACCGGCCCCCGGCGGTCGACATCCTCCAGAAGCCGATCAAGGGCCTTCCTGTGCTTCCCCGAAAACTGAGAGCGGCTCCGGTCTTCGCGCCCGACAAGCGAGATCCCGCCGTCGAGCACAACACTGGTATCCCGAAGCATGCGCACACCGTGTTCTTCCAGGTAGGCCACGGCCTCGTCCGCACCGCCGATGTATTCATGGTTCCCCGTGATGCCGAAGACGCCATGCGGGGCAGTGATGCTGCGCAGCGTCTCGCCGATGTTGTCCTTGATGACGGGGCCGAGATCTTCGTCAACCAGATCGCCCGGAAAGAGGACCACATCGGGCTGAAGTTCCCTGATGGTCTCCGCCAGGCCGTTGAGGCGCTTCCGGCCGACAATCGTCCCGAGATGAATATCCGATGCCATCACGATACGCAGCGATGATCTCCCGTTGGCGGGCTTGTCCACGGAAACGGCGAGCTCATGGACGCGAGGCAAGCGCGCATTGATGTGGCCGGCGAGGAGAAGAATGGCCACGCAGCCGGACACGGTCCAGAAGAGCATGCGCGCAGTCCTGTCCGGGCGCTCCATGAGCGCGTCAGGGAGGAACGGGACGAGGTGGTTCGCCAGCCGCACGATATCGATGAGCAACACGGCCAGGAAGAAGTAGAGCATGGCCGCCAGCCAGATCGATCCGAGCGATACCAGAAAGTCGCTCACCTCCGAGAGCCAGATGCGTTCCAGCACCCGGCCGATGACAAAGGTGAGAGGGATGAACACGCCGGCCCAGAGCACGACGGTTCTCCCCGTGGTGTGCGGGGCAAAACAGTGCACTCCGCGATACACCACATAGGCGTTTATCGCGAAGTAGACGGCGAAGACGACAACGAAGAAGAAGAGCACGCGGGCGGCTTTCATGAGAGACCGGACTCCCGGTCAGAGTGAAGATACGAAAAGACCGGAAGAAGTGAAATGCATCAGATCGCCCTGACCACCACGACGGTCTGATCGTCATGCTGATCCAGACCCCTGCCGAATTCCTGCACCTCGCCGGAAATCCGGTCCCGAATGGCAGTGGCGTCTGATGCGGCAGCGCCGGCGAGGGTTGCTGCGATACGATCCTCGCCGAATTCTTCACCGGAGGCGTTCCTTGCCTCGAGCACGCCGTCCGTGACAAACACCATAATATCACCCGTGCCAAAGTCGACGTTCCGTTCCTCGATTTCGCTGGCGAAGACCCCCGCGTCGTTCAGCCCGAGACCGAGGCCGCGCGGCAGGACGCGCTCGACGCGTGCAGAAGATGCGCGATAGAGAAACAGGGGAACATGTCCGGCGCGGACCAGCGTGAGACGGCGCGTGCCGGTGACGAACCGGGCACCGAGCGCCGTGACAAACGAGCTCTTTTCAAGGTCCTGGCAGAGCAAGCGATTGGCACGCACAAACAAATCCCTGGGCGTGAGATCGAATTCGTGCAATGAACGGAGAATCCCCTGGATTTTGGACATGTACAACGCCGCGGAAGTCCCCTTTCCGCTCACGTCGCCCACGATGACCATCAGCTTCCTTCCGTCACCGTTGAGGTAATCGAAGAAATCCCCTCCCACCTCAAGGGCGGGCGTCGACAGACCGGCGATATCCAGCCCCGGCATCTGCGGCGTGGTCGACGGCAGCGAGCTCAACTGGATGCGACGCGCGATATTCAGCTCATGCCGCATCCGCTCCTTCTCGGTCAGCTCCTCGTAGAGAAACGCGTTCTCTATGGACACCGAGAGTTGCTTCGCCACCCCGCTCAGAAACGAGAGGTCCTCGACGCCGAGGGGGGTCTCGGAGAGCTTCTCCCCCACGAGCAAGACTCCCACCAACCGGTCTTTGGAACGAATGGGAACGGCACACTGGAACTGTTGCGCAGAGAGGAGCGTCCGCATACTTCCCTCCAGAAGCTCCACCCTCACGGGATCGGTGTGGGCTGCAAGCGCCTCGGCGAACTTCCTGTCTGCGGCACATGCAATGGTATTCCACTCCTCCCGCGGCATACCGGCGACGGCCTCACAACAACATTCCTGACCGTTGCGAAACACCAGAAGCCCCGCACTCTTCAGTTTCAAGAGATCGGCGAGCGTGTCCACGGTTCCCCGCGCCGTGTCGTCCATGGAAAGGCGCGTCGAGAGCACCTCTGAAAGCGATGATGCCGCTTTCCGGTAGTCGAATTGAGTCCGGTAGTACTTCCTGTCAATGAAGCGCTGACCTCCCTTGCGCACCCGCCAGAGGACATAGCCGAGCACAATCCCGCAGAGCATCATCACCAGCCGCTCCATGAACACCTGCTCGGCCGGTGAAGTCGGGGCAGGGTTGATCTCCACAGAAAGTCCGGATAGGTGAATGCCGGGAACCTGCAGGGACAATCCGGGAATCGCCACGAGGAGGCGGACGAACAGCACGGCCAGCAGTATCCCCCAGATCGCGCTGAGAACCGTGTACTGCACATTCCTCCGCATTCTGAAATCCAACCCTAACAGCCGGTAGCGCCCGATCACATAGACATAGCTGAGTGGGATAAAGAGAACGAGGATCCCGATGACACTGAGTATCCCGCCCACTCCCAGCACGCCAAACAGACCAGTGAGTGAAAAGGCAAGCACGGTTACCACAATCGTCACAATATGCACCACCCGAACGATTCGCCTGTATTGCGGGGGAAGCTTCTCCAACCCGATCGCATTCAATACTGCTCCTGCCACGAGGAAGTTGACAAGAACGATCGCCACGATGGAATCCGATTTCGCGAGCAAGAGGAGCGGGGAGAGGGCGCCCGCAATGTACAGGAGGGGGGTCACCCATCGGCGGTACACCGGCTTCCTCCGCTCCGCCGGGAACACACCGTGCGCATGGAAGGCGGAAGCATACCCAAGGAACACGCCAAGCATCACAAGAACCGTGCGCGCACGCGTAAACCACGTGGGGTCCGGCTCACGCGTGATCGGGATGACGGCAATCGCCAGGCCGATACCGAGGAACGTAAGCCCGAGCGTCCGCGCCGCTACAAGCTCCGGCCTCCGGAGAAGCAGCATTGAGCCAATGGCCATGTACAACAGTCCGCTCAGCCAGATCACCAGGAGACTGATCGGAAACCCAAATTGCGCCAAGGTAACGGTCAGTGACAGCGGTTCATCGTTTCGTAGAATCTCGTACACTGTCGCGGTGCCGCTCTTCCCCCTGCGCAGCGTAGCGTCGGCGTCCCGATCGGTCTTGAACTTCTGCCCGTTGATCCGGACGATCAGGTCGCCGACTTTCATGCCTGCCCGGTCGGAAGCGCCTCCGGGGGTTACATCCGTAACCACAACCGCGGAGTCCTCATCCCGGAAAAGCGTTGAGTCGATCACCGCGCGGCTGATAGCATAACCGAAGTATGCGTCAAGTACAGGGCGATAGACCCTCACGCGCAAAGAATCAGAATCCTGATCGCGAAGGAGCCCCCAAAAGTCCTGCAACGTCCCGATCCTCCTGGCTCCCAACGAAATGAGCAGGTCGCCCTTTTGGATGCTGTCGGGCGTTAGGATCCCGGAAACATCCCTCCCCCGGGCCTGACGGGCCTTAACCTCACCTTCCGAAAGCGCGGGAACGGATCGCGTGACGAAGACAGAGGAAGGGAGCGGACGAAACACGTTTTCATCCGTTGGAAGACTTGCCATGGTATAGAAGGTCGCGACTGCGACTGCAAACAGGATCACGGTCAGAACCGCAAACCCCACCTGTGCCAATGTCGGTTTTTTTACAGGATTTGTCATGTGCGCCAGGCTGTCATCGTGCTTGAGTATACGGATGATAGAGAAAAGTGTTTGATTTTCCAATTCCGGGAAAGTGTTGAATATTTCAACAATTTGAGGGGAGAATTTTTGAGCGCCAGAATTTTTTTCGTGCATCTCAAGAATCGTTTGTGTAGGTTTGCCTGACTACCCTTTCGGCAGACCATCACTGGAACAAGTTCCTCTTCTCCGGGTAACTGGCCAAGCATTCTCACGCTGTACTTTCTCTCACACACGAAAGGAATACCAATGTCCATTTCGCGATTTTTCGGCCTGTGCGTGCTGCTCGTAGCATTCGCAGTCGACGCGTCGTTCGCTAGTGGATTCCAGCTCAACGAACATGGTGCCCGAGCCATGGGCCAGGGGGGTGCCTTCGCCGCACGAGCGAGTGATCTGTCTGCCATGTACTTCAACCCGGCCGGCCTGACGTATCAGGAGGGATTCGGCGCGTATGTTGGCGGCACGATTATCCTACCGAAGACTTCCTTTACCAGCACAGCGGGGAAGCTGACGGACATGGTGAGCCAGACTTTCGTCATTCCGAGCATCTATATCGGCTACGGGATGGAGAATGGACTTGCCTTTGGCGTGGGGTTTTCGGCGCCGTTCGGACTCGGGACGGAATGGCCGGCCGGTTGGGACGGCATGTTCGAAGCGGTAAAAACCGACCTCCAGAATCTGGCGATCAATCCGACCATCGCCTACAAGGTGAGTGATCAGTTTATGATCGGTGCTGGTATGAGCTACACGTTCTCCACGGTCAAGCTCGCGTACAACTTCGGGACGTACTCCAGCCTCGCGCCTCCGACTCCCGCTGCAACTCCCGGAAATGTCGCTCTGGAAGCTGACGGAAACGGCGTGAGCTTCAACGCCGGGGCCATCTACAAACCGACCCCCGCGCTTTCAATCGGCGCTTCTTACCGCCACACAACGAAGATCGAGTATGAGGGAACCGCGGCTTTCGCCAACGCGCAGGCACTGGCCGGCTTCTTCCCCGGTGGCACCGGCAAAACCACGATCACAACCCCGAACCAGTTCTTTGTCGGGATTGCCTATGACGTATCACAGGACTTCACCATCGAGGCAGACTACCAGTGGATCGGTTGGTCCACGTACGATTCGCTCGGAATCATTCTCCCCAGCGGACCGACGTTCCCATTGACCGGAAGGCCGCTGCAGGCAAGTTCCTCGACCCCGAAGCTCTGGACCGATACGTACATGATCCGCGCCGGCGGCGAATACCGCTATGGCGACCTCGCGTTCCGCCTCGGGTTCATCTATGATGCGTCGGGGCAACCCTCGAAAACCGTCGAGCCGATGCTCCCCGATGCAAACAGGTTGGAAGGAACCGTTGGTCTGGGCTACAAGTTCCTTGGCGGCTGGTCCATCGACGTTGCGTATCAGCTGATTCTCTTCAAGGATCGCACCGTTACGGGTCCGGCCAGCGGCGACTTGAACGAGTTCCCCGGCCTCTACAAGAGCACGGCGAACTTGTTTGGACTGAACGTCGGGTACGATATCTGAGCGGGGTTCGGATGGTATGATAGAAGAACAGAGGCACAGGCCTGGCTCGGCTGTGCCTCTGTTCGTTTGATCCCTCACTACCTCTCTGGCTTCTCTCCCTACTGCAGGACCAAGAGCTTTCGGGTTTCTTTGCGGCCTTCGGTCTGCATCGTGTAGAAATACACGCCTGTCGCCATGTGGGTCGAGTTCACGACCACCTCGTAGACCCCCGGCACGTGGATGCCGTCGGCCAGCACAGCCACCTGCCGCCCGAGTATGTCATGCAAAACAATCCGAACCAGGACCTGGGCAGGGACGTGGTACTTGATCTTTGTGATCGGGTTGAACGGGTTGGGGTAGTTCTGTTCCAGAGCAAAATCAGGCGGGATGGCTCGATCCGGCACAGTGGTGAAGCCCGTCGGTCCGCTGAACGGACCAACTCCCGACGCGGTTCTTGAGGCGACGCGGATATAGTATTGTGTAGCGTACTCGGACGCCGAGACCTGGGCAAATGTGTCGGGCACTGCCTGCCGGTTCACCAGCAGCGTGTTGAACTGGCTGTCTTTGGAGAGCTGGAGGTCATAGCTCGTTGCCCCGGGAACGCGCAGCCACTGTGCGGTGAACGTCAGAGGCACGTCAATGGCTCCGTCAAACGGCGCCACCAGAATCGGGACGGCAGGATTTTCCGTGATGGTCACGAACGACACGGGCGATGAGAATGCGCTCGCGCCGGCAGAGTTCTTTGCGCGCACCCTGGCGTGATAGGTGGTCTCAAAGCTGAGGGGCCCGATCTCCCGTGTCAGCACGGCGAGGCTGGTATCTTCGAACACCAGGTTTTGAAAACCCGCATCCCTCGCCACCTGAAGATGATACGTTTGCGCGCCACTGGCTGCGCCCCAGCGTATGGTAGGGATGACCGAGACGCCCGTGGCAAGATTCTGAGGGGCCTGAATGACCGGGACGGCCGGGGCAGCTGCGGGACCCGACGCCTTCGTTAACGTCACCCCATCCAGAAAGTATTGGTCCCCCGCCGCAGCGTGCGACGCGAGCCAGAAATAGATGCGGCCGTCGGTGACCGATTCGCCCAGGTCCGGCGTCGTGAATTGGATCGTGTGCGTCCCCCATGCAGTCGGCAGATCCACGACATGCGAGTTCAAACCGTAGTTCGTAAACGGAAGCGTGTGCTTGATCACAGAAACGCTGAAGTCATGTCCGCTGTTCGAATACCCGGCAAATTGAAGCGTATACGTCGAGTTGGGATCCAGGTGCAGCCCCGACTGGAAGAGCTGTATGTTCGTCCCGGCCTGGGTGACGTCCAACCGCGCCGCTGTATTGCTGCCAAATCCGGGACTGGTTGATGAAAGCGATCCCGCCCCGTTGGTGAAGAAGTACCAGGAAGCGGTTCCGTTTTCGAACCCGGGGTTTGTCAGAAGATTTGTGCCGGTCGGCGTCGTCGGTTCCTGAACCGTGATCTGCACACTTAGCGTACGGGAACCGGTGGCATTCTGCAGGAACAAGCGGTAGATCGACGAGCTCTGAACCTGAATGTTCATCGAGCCGTTCAAAGCGACAGTGCCGATCCCGTTGTCGAGAGACGCGGATTGTGCATCCGTGGAAGTCCAACGCAGCGTCACCTGTCCGCCCCCGGCCGGAAGAACGGTCGGATCGGCGTGAAAGGTGCCCTGGGGCAAGACGCCGCCGTTCCCCTGTCTTCCGAGGAGCTCGGCGAGCCGGCGTCTGGCGGCCTCGTATGGATACCCGCGCTCGGCATAAGACGGATGATTGTTCTGCGGAACTTGATCCAGTGCAGCAGGGACAACACTGTTGATGACCGCTGCAATCGTGTCCTCCGGCACTCCGGCCTGTCGCGCAAGCCAGAGGTACTCGTAATCCTGCATCCCTCGCCGGAAGTTCTTCATCCTCATCGACACAATCGGCCCCTTTACCCCCCGGCTGTCAGCGGGATGCTTCGTGTCTTCCCCGGGATAGACATACTGTCCTTCTGCCCAGGAACGGCTGGTCGTGGTTCCATTGTAATTGTCAACCCAGACATTCCTGTTCACGGGAAGGCCGGTAATAAAACCGATGATCCAAAGGAAGTACTGGTCTACATTGTACTTAAACGCTATCCATGGATTCACCCGATTGTCAGCGAGCACGTTATCTAACAACTCCGGCTGCCCGTACCCCGGCCGCGTACCGTTGTAGAAGGCGATCTTCTCACCCAGACTCTGCCGTTGCCTTGCCGTACTCGAGATGTAGCCAAGAGGAACACCGTCTCCCGGATCGTAGCCGGATTGACCTGTAAGGGACCAGAAGGTGATTGCGCCATAGAGGCGGGGATCAAGTTTTACGGTGCAGTATGTGCGCAGATTTCTCCCGATGCCCAGCGAGTTGCGAATCCAGTTGGCACGCTCAATAACGACGTCGTACGCATCAGGTTTCGGCTCGTCGGTCAGGTATTTGAACCGTTCTACCGTCGGCGCCTTTGTCCGGAACCATAATTCCCATCCATCTGCAGCGGCCTGCCATGCAGCGGCCGTATTGGGCCAGAACCCTGATTCCCAACCCCTTTCCGTTTGATCGTACACACCGATCCCGTAGGTCTGGTTGCCTGTTCCAACACCCGGACCGTCGTACTTGAAGTTGCTGGAGTAGTACGTGCCGGTGTAGTAGCCTCCAAGGTGCTGGTCGAAATCTATGACGGTTTGGTTCCCAAGATTCAGATCAAGCCGGTGACGGTGGAAGACATTCATATAGTTGTGCATCATATCCCAGTACGCCGCCGTTCCGTCGCCAAGGCCGTGACGCTCCTCGATCAATCCGCCGTAGGCAAACATCGTGTGAAAATGCGTGGTATCGGGGAGGGTGAAGTCGTACACCTGCAGCGTCACAGGCACTTGATGCGTTACGCTGCTGTTCTGCAGCACCTGCACCGTGCCGGTATACGACCCTGCGGGCGCATCCGGCGGAATGTACACGTCGATCCATATGCCCTGCGTCCGGCCGGCGCCGATCGGGAATGGCG
>JADLEA010000445.1 GCA_020846365.1 Bacteroidota bacterium | reverse complement strand
GGTCTACATATCCGTACATGATCGGATACAGCGTACCGGTGTCGGGGTCGCATTCGGGCTGAGCCATAGTTGCGATGGGCGATCCGGGAGGCATGGGCGTCCGGTTCGGCGGCACGAAGGCACGTTGCCATACGCCATTGCGCAGGCGCCTCTTGATGAGATGACCGTTCTCGACAAACCGGTACGTGGGATGGTTCAGCATCACGTCTTTCAGGTTCGCTGAAGCGCTTTCCCAGCGGGATGCGGTCTTCACGTCGCCCACGGCGCGCGCCACCGCAGCGCCCTTCTCGAGGCCATAGGCCACCCAGAACTGATACACGAGTTCGTAACCGTCTTCCACTCCAAACCTGTCGTCGCGCTCCCAGAACTCCCGCTTGTTCCGCAGAAGAGTGCTCTTCGGATCTCTGAACACCTCCAGCAAGGGGAAATCGCCGGCCAGCACGATCTTCTGCCAGTACTCTTTGACGAGCTCGACATCCCCCGTCCAGCAGAGATACACCCAGGCGGCAAAGAGGATCTGGCCGTTCTGGTCGAGCTCGGTGTAGTCGTAGCCGGACCATCGGCTGGATTCGATGGCGCATCCGTCCGGGCCGATAGCTTTCGAGAGGATCTTGTGCAGGATGGCGCGTGCCTCATCGTGAAATCCGGCCATCGCCATACCCTGCATCATCATGACGTCGTCGCGAACCCACTCCATGTTGTACATCCAGTATCCGCTGTCCAGACGTCCGCTCCTGGCAAGCTGCGACTTAAGCCCCGATCGTGCGACACGATACAGGTGATCCACCACTTCATTGCCGGTCTGGAGGATGGGTTTCGCCTTCCAGTACTCGACAGTCTTTCGCCATTGATCTTGCGTATCCTCTGGCTTCAAAGGCGCGGTATCTGTGCGGATCGTGTAGACGAACCGCACGGCGATCTCTTCCCCTTTGAGGGGCGGCTCCACCTTCACGCGAAGATCGTATCGTCCAACAGTCTCGACGTCGCCGTCCAGGCATCCGAGAGTCAATTCCGTGTACCCGCGTCCCTGAATTCTCCTGGTCTTGGGATCGGGACCGATGTCGTCAAAGATCGCAAAGTTGGGGGTGAGGGCAAGTCCGAGGCTCATGGCAGTCACCGGATCGCCTTCATTCCTGACGCGCACCTGCCGTAGCAAATACCCGCCGCGGTCAGGCACATGCAGCTCTTCAACCACACGCAGGCCGCCCGCCTTCCACACAATCTCCACGACGGGAACGCCTTCCTTTGTCACCCACTTCACGGACTCGAGCGTCGAAGGATCGGAGGTATGTGACTTCCCGTCGGCCGATACGATCAGCATGGTCCGCTCGAAGCCGCGTTCGGGATGGAACAGATAGGTGCTCCATTTCCTGGAGAACCGCTCGGCGTCGACGAGGGTCAAGCCAAGGAATGTAGAAGGGAGCGGACCCGACCGATCCGGGGCATACTGGAGAACCGCATGGATGTCTCCGTTGCCGAGGAAAAAGTACTCGATTCCCTCCCGGTAGGTGACAAAATCCTGGTGGATGCGTTGTGTGAGCGTTTCTGCTCCCGGAGAAGTCTGGGGCATGGTTGGTTCGGCGGAAAGCCGTTCCAGTGCGGCAAAGCTTCCCACCGCCGGGAGCATGAGGGTTACTGCAGGTGTCTTGAGGAAGTTGCGTCGTTTCATGGTCAACCTGTCAGCTGTAGTGAATAATGATCGCCGTGCGGCCTTTGACCGAGCACACGGCATCGGCATAGGGACTCTGGCAGATCATGGATGTTGTGGAATGAACCGTGCGGTTTTTGCACGTCATGCGCCGGACACGCGTGCCGGCTGGAAGGAGGACATGGAGATCGAGTACGGAATCTCCTTCGACTTCGAGCGTGATCGTCCGGGCTGCCGGATCGTGGAGATACGTGTATGCGACCGGCACGCCCGTTGCTCCGTACACGCAGGTCACGTGGGATTCGTCCAGACCTGCGGCAAGCCAGCGGGGCGAAAGCCGCACACGCCCCCATTGGCGCTGCAGGTCCACAATCCCCGCCAGCCCTTCCATCAGCGCATACAGCATGGCGGAGGCGCCCCATCCATCCGTCGGGTAGGCCTCCGGGCTCGTGCTGGTTTCTTTGGTCGCGTGCTGGCCGTTGGGAAAATACCAGAGATACGTCTCGTTGTTCCGGGTCAGCTCTTCGTACGTCAGGAGCTGTTCGACGCCAAACTGCTCAAACCCATGCTCGAACGCGGCCCGCGCGAGTTCCCCGCCCACGAGCGGCATGATGCCTCCATTGCAGTACGCGCCGCCCACGAGCTTCTCATCCCCGTAGATGCCGTCGGGGAACGGAGGATCGATGCTGAACCATGGAGCGAAGGCCCCCGTGGTCTCGCCGCGTCTCCGGTACTCCTCCAGGATGGAGACAGCCATGGCGTGTGTCGCCAACCCGCGATTGATGTCCATCGGGTTGCTGAGGCTCAGCTGCGCTTGCTCATCCACCCCCTCGATCCGCACAGGAACGAGTGGGACGTGGTGGGTGTAGAAGCGGCCGTTGAAGCTCGCCGCATTCGCGCGTTTCCGGAATGACGCCGCGAAGTTCCGCCAGTGTGCAGACCGCTTCCGCTGCTTGAGATGGTCGTACATTACCGCCATCTGCTGGAACGCCTGGTAATACCCGGAACTGTCGCCGTGCATGATTCCCCAGAAAGTGTCATCGGTAATCTGGAAGTTCAGCCAGTCATGTTTACCGGCGGTGTAGTCGAAGTCCCAGGTATCGATCGTGTACGCCCGCTTGACGAGCCGGTGCTTCGTGTCCCACCGCCAGGGATCGGACAGCACGTAGGCAAGGGCCTTTTCGCAGTGAGGCAACAGCCGCTTCATCCATGCATCATCTCCCG
>JADLEA010000558.1 GCA_020846365.1 Bacteroidota bacterium | reverse complement strand
CGGAAGGAGACTATTAGCAAATATGCCCAAAAAACTGGTTATTGTGGAGTCGCCGGCCAAGGCGAAGACCGTTGGCCGCTTCCTCGGCAACGAGTACGCCGTGCGCGCTTCCGTCGGCCACGTGCGTGACCTGCCGCAGCGGCAGTTCGGCGTGGACGTGCAGAACGACTTCGAGCCGCGCTACGTCATCTTGCCCAAGAAGAAGGACGTTGTCAGGGCCCTCAAGGCCGACGCCAAGGAAGCGTCCGACGTCTTTCTGGCCACCGACCCCGACCGCGAGGGCGAGGCCATTTCCTGGCACCTGATGAGCGCCCTCAGCAGCAGCCTGAAAAAAAAGCCCGTGCAGCGCGTCGAGTTCCATGAGATCACGCGCGACGCCATTGACCATGCCTTCGCCAACCCGCGCCAGATCAACATGAACCTGGTCAACGCCCAACAGGCGCGCCGCATCCTCGACCGCATCGTCGGCTACACGCTCAGCCCCTTGCTGCGCCGCAAGATGAGCCGTAACCGCCTCTCGGCCGGGCGCGTGCAGTCGGTAGCTGTGCGCCTGGTTGTCGAGCGCGAGCGCGAGATCCAGGCCTTCATCCCGGTGGAGTACTGGTCCATCGCCGCCGACCTGGAGAAGGCCAAGCCCAAGAAGGAGCGCAGCAAGAAGGACCGCTTCCGGGCCGAGCTCATCCAGATTCGCGGTGAAAAGTTCGAGTGCAAGACGGGCCAGGAGGCGCAGGACCTGGTCAAGGAGCTGGAGAACGCCGCCTACATCGTGGGCGATGTGCGCGTGCGCGAGGTGCAGCGCAACCCCTCGCCGCCGTTCATCACCAGCACCATGCAGCAGGAGGCGTCGCGCAAGATCGGCTTCACGGCCAAGCGCACCATGGCCGTCGCCCAGCAGCTCTACGAAGGCCTGCCCATCGGCGAGGAAGGCAGCGTCGGCCTCATCACCTACATGCGTACCGACTCCACGAACGTGGCCGAGGTCGCCCAGAGCGAAGCGCGCGCCTACATCACCGAGCGCTACGGCCCCAACTACGTGCCGCCCACACCGCGCGTGTACAAGACCAAGGCCAAAGGCGCCCAGGAAGCCCACGAGGCCAT
>JADLEA010000444.1 GCA_020846365.1 Bacteroidota bacterium | reverse complement strand
ACGCGTGGTGCCGCAGAAGACCGTCTTCATCGTGGAACGCCTGGGAAAATACAGCCGGACCCTCGAAGCCGGCTTCCATATTCTCGTTCCCTTCATCGACCGGATCGCCTACAAGCACTCCCTGAAAGAGTTCGCGATGGATGTGCCGTCACAGGCGTGCATCACCAAGGACAATATCCAGGTGGAAGTAGACGGCATTCTCTATTATCAGATCGTGGATCCCGTCAAAGCGTCGTACGGCGTGAACGATTATGCCTTCGCCTCGGTGCAGCTGGCGCAGACGACCATGCGAAGCGAGGTGGGCAAGATCGAACTGGACCGGACCTTCGAGGAGCGGGAGAAGATCAACGGGGAGATCGTGTCGGCGGTGGACAAGGCCGCAGTGCCGTGGGGCATGAAAGTTACCCGCTACGAGATCAAGAACATCGTTCCGCCCGCAAGCATCAAGGACGCGATGGAGAAACAGATGCGCGCCGAACGCGAGAAGCGCGCTCTGATTGCGGAATCCGAAGGCGACAAGCAGGCGAAGATCAACCGCGCGGAGGGAGACAAGCAGGAAGCGATCGCCAGATCCGAAGGCGAGAAGATGAAACGGATCAATGAAGCCGAGGGCCGCGGGGCGGAGATCGAACGCGTGGCCATGGCAACCGCCAAGGGGATCCGCGAAATCGCAACCGCCATCAACGAGCGGGGCGGCATGGATGCCGTCAACCTCCGTATCGCTGAGGCCTATCTCGGAGAGTTCGGCAAGCTGGCCAAGACAACGAATACAATGATCCTTCCCTCCAACCTCGCCGATATCTCAGGGATGGTTGCCGCGGTCTCAAGAGTCTTCACCGAAACATCGAAGGCCAAAGAAAAGGCCTGAAGCCGGCCGGGCGGTGGACAGGCGGCCCCTGTTCACCGCCCTTCAATTCCATACGAGCGGTGCAACGTCAGGCGGCTACCCTTCCGTGAACTTCACGCCCGGCATGGGCACGTGAAAGAGGTCCACCGTGCGTTCCAGAAGCCGGAGCTCGGGCTGCGTGAACCCGAACACCCCGAGGTTGAGGTCCAGCCCGATGAACATTTCCCGCCTCGTCTGCCGGTCGTCAACCCCGTAGCCAATCGCCAGCTGAATGCACTCCGGCCAGTAGCCGGAGAGAGATTCAGGGAGGAGCCTGTGCACATTGAAGGCCAGCCAGTAAATGTGCGCGTCATAGTGCTCCGTGAATCTCGGCGGCCAGCGGTAGCCATCCTGCGGAACATAGCTCCACTTGAGCTTGAAGTTTTGAAGGAACGGGATCTTTGTTTGCAGCATGCCATACCCGAGGCCGGCCATATTGAAGCCGAGGTCCCCGACAGAGAACCCGAAAGGCGAAAAGCCGTCTCCGATCTCGATGGAGACGGCAAAGAATGCAGACGTACCCGCCGCCCACCAGAACGCCGTCGACTGATCGTATCCTCCCCACTCCATGACGTTGCGAAACGTGTGAAAATAGAAGTAGGAGGTGTAGGCGTGCCCCACCTTGTCAATGCCGAGGGAGTAGTTATTGAAGAGCCCATCGTCCCTGAAGTGGAACGGCTCATTCGCGTCCTTCCACCAATCGAAGTATGATCCGATTAGAGAACCCGCGAGGATTCCTCCCACCGCGCCCGTGGCGACGATCTTGCGCGCATGCGATGCAGTGGACCCAGCCGACGAAGAGTCAGGACGCAGATTCTCCTGCGCGTGAAGGCGGCCGAGAGAAAGGAATGCGACTACAATGAGGCACCTCAGAGGCAGACCCTCCCGGAGCACGGCGGAGAGACTACCAGGAGTCATGCGGAGACCTGAGCCGTGCGGCGAAGTTCGAGGAATGACCGGACGTGCCCGAGAATCGCGTCCAGATCGATCATCTGAATACACTCGAGATTGTACGGACAGACCTGTTTCCAGCATGGCGCACAGTGCAATCCTTCGGGAATCAGCTTCGCGCCTCTGTCATACAGATCCACCTCCGTCCAACAACTCAATCCGAACCACGCGATGACGTGCTTCCCGAGACCGATCGCTGCGTGCATGCCGAAGGAATCGCCCGTCACGATCAGATCGCAACACTCGATGGAGCAGAGCCCTCGGCGCACCCCCTCCGTGGTGGGCGTGCTCAACACGCTTCGGCCTGCACGCCGGACAATCTCCGCATTGCGTACGGTGTCTTCCGGTCCCCCCACCAGCACGAGCCGGACTCCGGGAAGCAAGCCGA
Source organism: Bacteroidota bacterium (assembly GCA_020846365.1). Taxonomy (GTDB): domain Bacteria; phylum Bacteroidota; class Ignavibacteria; order UBA10030; family UBA6906; genus JAGDMK01. Next base: position 1,655 of record JADLEA010000444.1, on the reverse strand, counting down.
GGCGTTCGATGAGCGTCACGTGCTGTTCCACCGTCATCTTCTTGTTGGGGTAGAGCTCGGAACACCCTGTATTGAATCCCACCACCAGATCCCCGTTGTCCAAACCGTGTTCCTGGCGGTACGCCATGCAGAACTGCCGTTCTTCGTCAGAGAGCACGAGGGTGTAGGGATCCCGCCGGTACTCGAGAGAAAACTGCTCGCACTGCAGCTGTGGCACGGTCTTCTGGTTCACTTTGAATTTGAAATGATCATCAAGCCCCAACCGGTAGTTTTCCTCTGCTTCGGGGTTGAGCGGAATGATGGCGCCATGCGCATTCAGGCCGAAGCCGAGTTTTGCGGCGGCGCGCAAGCCCATCGTGAACGCGCAAGACCGCCGGGATTTGTCCACGTTGAGCACCACATCAAACGTCATCTGCTGCAGAATGAGCCACTGTTCGGGCTCCCAGAGATACACGCGGTCAAGGTGTGGATTGTGCCGGAGCAGCGGCGCGGCGTTGCCCAACGTGATCCAGAAGATTGAGCTCTGCGGGTATTTCCGCTTGAGGGCCGGAAGAATGCTGGTCGTCACAAGAACGTTTACCATCGCATCCAGATTGACAATCAGGATCTTCGTGCCGATCGGTTCGTGCCGGGCGCACCCTTCAAGACAGGTTAGGCCGGGAAAGCAGGGTTTGTACCCGTTGAAGTGCTTGCACTCCGGTATGATGGGCGCGGGCGTCATCCTACAGCAATGGTCTGTGGGGTGGTTTGCATGAGACGGCGGAATGCTTCGAAGACCGTATCAACACTCAGCTCCGTCATGCAGAGGTTGCCGATCGTGCACTTCGTGAGATTGCAGCCAAGGCACTCCAGGCCTTCCCGGCGGACGGTCGCATGACCCGCTTCGTAGGGCCCCTGAAGCTCCGGACGGGTCGGGCCGTAGATGCCGAGCACGCGGGAGCCGGAGGCGGCGGCAATGTGCATAGGCCCTGAATCGTTGCTGACGACATATCGGCAGCGCTCGAAGAGGGCTGCAAGCTGGAGCAGCGAGGTCGCAGGCGGCAGAACGGCCGGTGTACGCATGAGATGCCGCAGCTGCTCAACTTCCTCCCGTTGCCCCGGCCCCCAAGGGAGCACAATGCGCCACCCCAGTTCGGCGGAAATGCGGTCGGCCAGCGCGGCAAAGCGGTCGAGAGGCCACCGCTTGGTGTACCACCCACCCCCGATGTTGATGCCCACAAGGGGTTTCCCTTCCAATCCCGCCGATTGAAGAAACTGCGAGACCATGCGCCGGTCATCATCCGAAGGGTACATCCGGATTGCCCGGTCTGTGACGGGAACCCCGGCCGCCTCGAGCGCGTCCAGGTTAAACTGGGTATTGTGAACGCCGCCACCCCTCGGTTCGACGATGAGGGTGTACGCATAGGTACGCCACCGAAAACGGTACCCGATCCTGACCTTTGCGCCGCTGAGCCGCGTGACCAGCGCGGTGCGGGGGTTGCCAAACAGGTCGAAAACGACATCGTAGCCGCGACGTCGCACCATCCGGATGAGCCCCAGACTCGATATCGCATGCCGGTCGTACACGAGCGCCTCGGACACGGCCGGGTGCGATCTGACGATGTCTGCGCCGGGGGGCTCGGTCAACACGTCAAGTGTTGCCGAAGGAAAAGCTT
>JADLEA010000443.1 GCA_020846365.1 Bacteroidota bacterium | reverse complement strand
CTCACAGTGAGCACCGTTGAACATGCCAGAAAATGGAAACAGGGAGTACCATCCGTCTGGAGGTCCATCGGCATGCCCCGCCACCTGGCGCGGCATGTCGCGCTCTCAGCGATGGCAACACTCGATCGAACCGCGGAGCCACGATTTCTCCGCTGTCTCTACTGTCACTATGTCTTCGATGATCAACGCCAACGGTTTGAGCAGTTGCTGCTCCGTTTGATGAAACTCGGCACCTTTGTGGACACGGACACGTGCCTTGCCATGCTGCATGGCACTCGCGAGATTGACGGACGGTATTTTCACCTGTCGTTCGACGACGGGTTCAGGAATGTAGTGAAGAATGCCCTCCCCATACTCCGGCAACACGGCATCCCCAGCCTTGTGTTTGTGCCGACGGCGCTGATGAACGCGTCTCCGGATGCAGTCAGGGAGTACTGTGTCACGACCACGAGGTACGCCGGGGTCATCGAGCTCTCGACCTGGGAGGAACTCAAAGGCGCCATTGCCGACAGGTGCGAGGTGGGATCGCATACGCGCACGCATGCGCGTCTGGCCGATCTTTCGCGCAACCCCGATCGTATGCGCAGGGAAATTGAGGGCTCCAAACGGGACATTGAAGAACACCTGGGCGTCGAATGCAGATTCCTCGCCTGGCCCTTTGGCAGGACTACCGACGTCAATGAGGATGTCCTCGTCGCCGTACGGCGTGCGGGATACCGCGGCTGCTTCGGCGCATTCCGGGGGTCCATTGTTCCCCGCACGACGGATGCGTTCAGCATACCCAGGCACCACTTTGAAGTGCAATGGCCTTTCGCCCACACAGAATACTTTGCCAGGGGAAAAATGGAGCGTTGGTGGGAAAATCCCCCACGCGAGGAACACTGATTACCATGGAGAAGGAGTACGCCATGTTCTCGGGGAAGACGCTGCTCATCACCGGCGGGACCGGCACATTCGGGAATGCCGTTTTGCGGAGGTTTCTGAATACGGGTATCAAAGAGATACGCGTGTTCAGCCGGGATGAGAAGAAGCAGGAAGAGATGCGAATGCACTACGGCAACCCAAAGATCAAATCCTACATCGGCGACGTGCGCATGTATGATTCGGTTGCATCCGCCATGTGCGGGGTCGACTATGTGTTCCACGCCGCAGCGTTGAAGCAGGTGCCGTCGTGCGAGTTTTACCCCCTCGAGGCCCTGCGCACCAACGCGCTGGGGGCGGAAAACGTGATGAACGCAGCCATCGCCACCGGCGTGAAACGCGTCATCGTGCTGAGCACGGACAAGGCCGTCTATCCGATCAATGCCATGGGAATCTCCAAGGCCATGATGGAAAAACTCATGGTTGCGAAATCCCGGCAGGTAGAGCAGACCGGTCCGGTGCTCTGCGGCACCCGGTACGGCAATGTCATGGCCTCGCGCGGCTCCGTGATTCCGCTCTTTGTCCGGCAGATAAAAGAAGGGCGCCCGATCACCGTGACGGAACCGAGCATGACGCGGTTCATGATGTCCATTGAAGATGCTATCGATCTCGTCCTCTATGCCTTTGCCCATGGCACCCAGGGAGACATTTTCGTACAGAAAGCGCCCTCCGCCAGGATCGAGACTCTTGCCGAGGCCGTGAAGCGGGTCTTCCATGCCCCCAACGAGGTGACTGTCATCGGTACGCGTCATGGAGAGAAGAAATACGAAACGCTTCTCACGCGCGAAGAACGGGCGAAGGCGGAAGAACACGGCAACTACTTCCGGGTGCGGGCCGACAACCGGGATCTCAACTATAATGCATACTTTTCAGAAGGGAGAACGGAGATTGCCTCCCTGCAGGACTACACGTCCGACAACGCCCGCTTGCTGGATGTGGATGAGCTGTGCGCATTACTCCTTTCTCTTGAGTATATTCAGTCGGAACTTCGCGAATGGGACGATGCGGGAGTCACCACCCCCTCGCCGACATTCTCCGCGAGAGAAAGCATGTAGGACCCGGATTCTATGAGTACCATTCTTGTCACTGGATCGGACGGGTTTATCGGCAAGCATCTCGTCCAGGCGCTTGCCGCCCGTGCGGATACCACGTTGCTGAAATACGATGTCAACAGCCAACTGGCCGAACTGGACAGGCATCTGGGCGCTGCGGATGCCGTGTGCCACCTCGCCGGGGTGAACCGCCCAGAGGACGAAGAGGCCTTTGACGTCGGAAATGCTCAATTGACGGAGCATCTTGTCTCGGTCCTCTCGCAACGTCGCAGGAAACCGCCGGTGTTGTTCTCTTCCTCCACTCAGGCGGCACTCGACAATCCTTACGGGCGGAGCAAGAAGAAGGCAGAAGAAGCCCTCGAACGCTACGGCAACTCCGGGGGAAGTTCGGCGATATTCCGGCTTCCCAATGTGTTCGGGAAATGGAGCAGACCCAACTACAATTCGGCCGTAGCGACGTTCTGCCACAACATTGCACGGGGTCTCGAGGTCACGATCTCCGACCCCGGCCGCGTTCTGGAACTGATCTACGTAGACGATGTTGTCAAGGCCTTCCTCGCCGTCCTGGATGAGCCCGTCGTTCCGGGAACGCGGCGGCTCAGCGCAGGGCCGGTGAGCAAAGTCACGCTTGCGGAACTGGTGGAGAAACTCCGCGCGATCCATGAGGTCCGTACCACGCTGCGATTGCCGGATATGACCGCCGGTTTCGACAGACAACTCTACGCCACATATCTCTCATTCCTTCCGCCCGATGGGTTCAGCTACCGCCTCGTGCCGCGCGAAGATAACCGTGGCACGCTCGCGGAGTTCCTCAAAGGCTCGGCTTTCGGGCAGGTGTTTGTTTCCAGGACGAGGCCGGGTATCGTGCGCGGCAATCATTTTCACAACACGAAGGCCGAGAAGTTCCTCGTGCTGGAAGGAGAGGCGATCATCCGGTTTCGCTCCGTGATCGGCGATACCACCGCTGAGTACAGGGTGCGCGGAGAAGATCTTGCCGTCGTGGATATCCCGCCCGGCTACACGCATTCCATCGAGAACGTCGGGACCGGTGAACTTGTGGTGCTCTTCTGGTCGTGCGAGGTCTTCGATCCCGCCGTGCCGGATACCCATGCGATGAACGTTATCGAACACAGTACAAGGGAAGGCGCCGAATGAAACAGCTCAAGGTGATGACCGTCGTGGGCACCCGTCCGGAAATCATCCGTCTCTCACGCGTTATCGCGGCTCTGGAGACCTCCCCGGCCATCGAGCATGTGCTTGTGCACACGGGGCAAAATTATGACTACGAGCTGAATCAGGTGTTCTTCGAAGACCTCGGCATCCGCCCGGCAAACATCTACCTTGATGCGGCACAGGGCTCGGCAGCGGAGACGGTGGGGCGCATCATTGAGAAGACCGATCAGGTGCTCGCCAACGAGCTTCCGGATGCGCTGCTCGTGCTGGGAGACACGAACAGCTGTCTTGCGGCATATCCTGCCAAGCGCCGGAAGGTCCCTATCTTCCATATGGAGGCCGGGAACCGGTGCTTTGATCAGCGCGTGCCGGAGGAGATCAATCGCAGAATTGTGGATCATATCAGCGATATCAACCTCCCGTACAGCACCATCGCCCGCGAGTATCTGCTTCGTGAAGGCCTGCCGGCGGACCGGATCATCAAGACCGGCAGCCCGATGTTTGAGGTTCTCCAGCACTACCGCCAGAGCATTGATCAGTCGAAGGTCATAGACCGGCTTGCGCTCTCGCCAGACGAGTACTTTGTCGTGAGCGCCCACCGGGAGGAAAACATCGATGATCCTGAGCAGTTCGCAAAGCTGGTGCACGTCCTGAATGAGCTCGCAGCGACGGGTGGGAAGCGCGTCATCGTGACCACGCATCCGAGGACACGGAAGCGCATCGAAGCCGAACGCGTGCAGCTCCATCCGCATGTCGAGTTGATGAAACCGCTGGGATTCTTCGATTACGTGCATCTGCAAATGCACGCCTGCGCCGTGCTTTCGGACAGCGGGACGATTTTTGAGGAGGCCTCGATTCTGAATTTCCCCGCGTTGAACATACGGGAAGCGCATGAACGGCCCGAAGGTATGGAGGAGGCGAGCGTGATCATGACCGGGCTGGAATGGGAACGCATTCAGCAGGGATTGGAGGTCTTGCGTCTCCAGCAGCGGGGCCAGTCCCGGACGCTTCGCGAGGTGACGGACTACACGGTGCCGAATGTCTCCGAAAAGGTTGTGCGCGTACTGCTCAGCTACACGAACTACGTGCAACGGACAGTGTGGAAGAAGCGTTTCTGATGGCCAGGATTTTGATGCACACATTGGTGTTCCCTCCGGACGCGAACTCGAATGCATACATCTTCGCCGATCTCGCCCGGGAGCTCCGGAACTGCGGCCATGAGATCATGGTCCTGACCACGACGCCTCACTATGCGGTGGACCAGGCATCCCTGGACCGGCAGCCGATGGTGCCGGGAGGCGCGCGTTGGTACATGCGGAGCACTTTCGAGGGAATACCGTGCTACCACGTCGTGGTCCCTTCCCGGAAAGGAGGAATGCGCGCGCGGCTCCTTACGGCCCTGAGGTTTCACCTGTGGGGATCAAGACTCGCAATGAAGCGCCAGTTTGCGTGCGATATCGTTCTCTCGCAGTCACCGCCTCTGTCCATCGGCCTCATGAGCTCCTGGATTGCACGAAGACATGGCGCCAAAGCCATCTATGTGGCCCAGGATATCTTCCCCGACGGATTGATCCGGCAAGGACGGATCCGCAATCCGCTCGTGATCCTCTTCCTGCGAATCCTGGAGAAATGGGTGTACAGAAGCAACGATGCGGTGTGCAGTATTTCAGACGGCCTTGTGGCGGTACTGAGAAGCCGCGTCCCCGGTGACACCATCCTGCGCACGATTCCGAATTTTGTCAATACGGATCTTTATCATCCGTTGGCCCGCGAGAACGACTTCTCGCGTGCGCGTTCACTGAACGGACAATTCGTCGTGAGCTATGTCGGCAACCTCGGGAATGCACAGGACTTCTCACCTGTACTTGAGGCGGCGGCATCCTGTCGCGATCTTCCCATCACCTTCCTCCTTGTCGGCAGCGGGATCAAGGAACAGAAGCTCGCCGAGGAGATCAACGCACGCCGGCTTGAAAACGTGAAGCTGGTGGGCTATCAACCGCGTGAGACCACGCCGATGATAAACGCCGCAAGCGATCTCTGTCTGGTTCTTCTCTCGCCTCATGTGAGAAATTTCAGCTTTCCCTCGAAAGTCTATACCCTCATGGCGTGCGGAAAGCCGATCCTCCTTTATGGGCATCCCGAGGCGGATGTGGCAAGGTTCGTCAGCGAGACCGCCATAGGATGGGTGGTACCCAACGGAGATCTCAAGGGATTCATCGACACCGTGAAGCGCCTGTACCAAGCTCCTGAGGAGTTGCGAGCATGCGGACATCGGGCCTTGCGCGCAATCGAGCAGCGGTTCACGGCGGAGGCGGTTGGGCGACAGTACGATGAACTGATCCGAAGTCTCCTGGAAGGGCCGGCATGCTCGGTCAACTGAAGGCGGAGATCCCGAACTGCCGTATCCTGTGGATGAACGGGGACGTCGCCTATGTCGCCAGAGGCATGCGGTTCTGGACCGTGGGGAGCAACGGGCAGAAGAACCGGGACACCAGTGTCCTGGGATCCGGACTGGAACGAGCGGTTTCCTCTTTTCGTATTTCGCGTCAAGCTCTCCGCCTGGGGATTCATCATCTCTGGCCACTCCCCGACGGTGCACTTCTGATCGTGGCACGGAAACGGGCATTCCGGCTCGATCCTCAGTCCGGAAAGTCCAATCTTGTGTTTCGCTTTCCGCGCGGGAACAAGCCGGCACACCGTGGAGTCTGCGTGACCGGCGAGGGGCATGTGTTCATGGGTGAATACGTCATGAATCTGGATCGGACTCAGCCCATCGCGCTTTACCGGAGTCTGGACCGCGGTAATACCTTCAGTCCGGTCTTCACGTTTCCCCCGGGCGAGATTCGCCATATCCACTTTGTGCAGTGGGATCCCTTCGAAGGCACACTCTGGATGGGTACGGGAGACGCGGATCCGGAATGCCGCCTCTACAGAAGTGCTGATCACGGCGATACGTGGGACCTCGTCGGAGGCGGGAGCCAGTTATGGCGCGCCGTGTGTGTTGCCTTCCGACCCGACGCGTTGTACTGGGGCACGGATGCGGGCTCGGACAGCGGACGGCATCCGAACTCCATCGTGCGGTTTGACAGGCACACACAGTCTCTCCAGACCCTCAATGGGATCCAGGGACCTTGCCACGGCTGCAGCACGTTGCGGGATGGTACGATTGTCTTGAGCACCGGAGTCGAAGGCGGGGCAAACGAGGCGGACGGCCGCGCTCACCTCTGGATGAGCCGGGATGGCTCGGCCTGGTCGGAAGTCGCGTCGTACCGGAAAGACGGGCTCCCATTCCTGGTCCAGTATGGTGTTCTGCGTTTTCCGCCGGGCCTGGAGACGAGCACACGGCTTGCCTTCACCGGTATGGGTCTTGCCGGGGCAGGAGAAAAGGCCTTCTTCTATTCGGAGAGTTCATGAAATCGGACACATGGTATTCAGGCAAAGGATGGTCTATTGCCGGGGAGGTACTCTCCTGCGTGTTTTCATTTGCGTTCCTCAAGGCGCTTTTTTCGTCATTCGCCTACTATCTGCATGAGCATGTGTTGTGGCGGAAACGGATCCATATCGAGGGGCACGCCAGGATCCATGCACGCGCGTCCCTCAGAAACGCCCAGAATAT
>JADLEA010000442.1 GCA_020846365.1 Bacteroidota bacterium | reverse complement strand
CGCCATTCCCGATCGGCGCCGGCCGGACGCAGGGCATATGGATCGACGTGTACATTCCGCCGGATGCGCCCGCAGGGTCGTATACCGGCACGGTGCAGGTGCTGCAGAACAGCAGCGTAACGCATCAGGTGCCTGTGACGCTGCAGGTGTACGACTTCACCCTCCCCGATACCACGCATTTTCACACGATGTTTGCGCATGGCGGGGCGATCGAGCGTCATGGTGCGACTGCTGGCAGCCCGCACTGGTGGTCGCTCTATCAAAAATACATGCATGTGTTCCATCGACATAGAGTCAACTTCAATCAGGGAAACAAAACGCCAGCGCAGTTTGAGGCGTACATGAAGGGCTTTTATACAGGGACGGCGTACACGAGCGGCTACGGTTACGATGGACCTGGCACGGGAGTAGGCAACAACGCCTACGGCATAGGCGTGTATGATCAGCCCGACAGGGGGTTTGATTCGGGATTCTGGCCGAACACGAGGGAGGCGTGGCAGGCCGCGGCCGACGCATGGGAGACCTGGTTTCAGGCCAATGCTCCCACGGTCTCGCGTTACAAGTACATGACGGACGAGCCGGAGGCGAGCGAATACGCCGTGATTGCCGAAAGGGTAGGCTGGATCCGCAGTTCGGCCGGCCCGGGTAAGAACCTGAAGACCTATTGCACCGTGAAAATGGATTCGAGGTTGTTCGGGATGATTGACTATTGGGCACTCACCGGGCAATCGGGGTATGATCCGGGCGACGGTCAACGCGTTGGATATATCGGAAGCATCGCGCGGTCACGACAGGCATTGGGCGAACAGATCGCGTTCTACAACGGCACGAGGCCCGGGTATGGCGTACCGGAACTCTTGGACAACGTGCTCGCGGACAACCGCGTGAATCCCTGGATCGCCTTCAAGTACAACGTGAATCAATACTTCCTCTGGCAGATAGGTGAAGCGCTTCAGGCAACTCCGCCCAAGAATACCTGGGTCTCCTGCTACATGGACTGGGGCTCGCAGACAGTCAAGAATTGGGGCGAGGGAACATACGTCTATGCCGGCGAGGATGCGGTGTTCCCTTCGGACAGTCGTGGAGTCACGGGGCCGATAGTGTCCATGCGGATGAAGAACTTTCGCCGGGGAATGCAGGACTACGAGTATCTCTGGCTGGCCCGCCAGGCCGGCGTTCCTGAGGACTCGATCATGGCGATACTTAACAGCGTCGTTCCCGCCGCCCTGGATGAGGTCACCCAAACTGCACAGCCGCAATACGCGGAGCGGGGATATCCGTACGAACATGCCCGGCGTCGCCTGGCTGAACTCCTCTCGGGATCCGCCCACGACGTGAACAGTCCGACCGGATCACTGCGCATCACTCCAACCACCGTCCCCGCGGGAGGCGGCTCGGTTACGATTGAGTGGAATTCACAGAATGCCGAACGCGCGTTTCTAGACAACGGCGTCGGTGAAGTTTCCCTCAGCGGCTCGACGGAGGTGTACGTCGCTGAGTCCAGGGTCTTCCGTCTGGTTCTTCAGAACGGGCAGGCGCAGCGGACGATCGCGGCGAGTGTCGTCGTCACCCCCGCGGCGATGCCGGCAGGGCCGAACCTCGTTCCCAATCCCGGCTTTGAAAACGGCACAACTTCCTGGTTGTTTCACACGGATGGAACTGGGTCTTTTACGAATGCCGCGCCGGGGTTCTTTGACGGACAGGCAGGGAAGATCGAGATCACCGGGACGGGTGCAAATGTGCAGCTGTACCAGACCAACATTCCGTTAAAGCCGGGCAGTGTCTACCGGCTGAGCTTTCAAGCCAAGTCGTCGACGGCACATGACGTCCAGGTATCCCTGTTCCAGCACGATGCACCCTACGCCGAGTACGGGGTGTCGCGCCGGCAATTTGACCTGGGCCCAACGTGGAGGAAGTTCTCGTTTGAATTCCTTCCGCAGAACATCAACACAGCGGTGTCGGATGCCCGACTACAATTCTGGCTGGGATCACATGCCGTGGCGGGGGATGTATACTCGTTCGATGATGTGACGCTCCAGGAAGTGGGGGCAACGTTTTCACCGGAACTTCCTCCTCCTGCGGGTTTCGTCTCGCCCGCGCCGGGCTCCTATGACAGCCCAAGCCATGTGCGTTTGACCTGGCGTCTGATAGAGGGAGCGGAATCGTATCACGTGCAGATTTCGACGACCGAACAGTTCTCCAGTCTGATTGTGGATGAAGTCGTTGCCGACACCGCACTCGACGTCGGGCCACTTCAGGGATCAACGACGTACTACAGGCGTGTGCTCTCCCGCGGGCCGCGGGGCGAGAGCGCGTTCTGCCAGGTGTGTTCGTTCGGAACGACCAGTTTCAAGACGTCCGTGAACGGTACGGGCGTCGGGGAGAACGGATTTGTCCTTCACCAGAATTATCCGAATCCGTTCAATCCCACAACGGTGATCCGGTACAATCTCCCGCGTTCATCGGATGTGAGCCTACGCGTGTACAATGCGCTCGGGCAGGAGGTGCTGACGCTTGTGCAGGGAAATCAGGCGGCCGGCTCCCATGAGGCCATTGTTGATGCCTCCGGCTTGCCCACTGGACTGTACTTCTACCGGCTGGCCGCACTGGGGCTCCTGGAAACGAAAAAGATGGTGGTCGTGCGATAGTATCAGTTGATATCCTCCCACTTTTGCCTGTTTTTGCGACGGACCGCCCAGCTGGGCGGTCCGCCGATTTTTGAGCCCTTGTGAAAAAACCGGCGGACTTCCTTGCATTCCATTCGAAATTCGCGTATACTGTACGCTAACTAACCGGATGCAGTGCCGAGAAGGATCTTTTGTGTGCCGGGGCTAGCGAAGCCGCTCCTTGTTTTCCTCACCACCTGGCGAACCAAGGGGTATGTCGACTGCGGCAGCGAAGCATATATTCGACCAGAGGGAAGAGAAGTCTGTGCTGGAGATCCCACCGAGCGTTCCATACATCCATGTCCATGTACTGTTTTCGACTCAGGTGAGTGATGCGTCTTCTTCAATGTGTGAGTGAATCTGTCCGGTGGGGACTGATGCCGGTGGTATTGATGCTGGGGCTGGCGTCGTGTTCGCGCACCTCGGCTCAACCGGGCGTCACCCGCGTGTGGGCGATCGATGAGGGGGAGAAGGTCAAGCAAGACGATCTGAATCACTGGGCCCGGACCGATTCGCGAAACCCGGTCTGGGACGGGGCCAACATCCGCATTTTCGGTGGGCGGAACGAAGTCGTCGGTTTCCAGGTGATCCTGGAGGCGGCCGGAATCGGAGCCACGGGAGTTGATGTCCGGCTCGACAATCTGCAGGGTCCCGGGTACGTGATTGCGAATACCGGGGGCGTCGGCGATCCGATGAACTTCGTCGGGAAGCGAATCGAGATCTTTGTGGAGAGCTATATCAACGTCACGTCCCGCTCGGGATGGGGCGGCTCGTGGGGATGGTCCCGGCCGCAACCGGAGTCTGAACATATGGGGTGGCTGCCGGATGCGCTGGTGCCCGTCGAAGCGCCGAACAAGTTGCCGATCAACGGCAAAGGCGGAGCACCCTTCCTGATCCTCGCCGGAAGAACGCAGGG
>JADLEA010000441.1 GCA_020846365.1 Bacteroidota bacterium | reverse complement strand
GTGATGCCCGCCAGCCGCAGCGCCCGGCTATTGACCAGCGCCATATGCCAGTCGAACCGGGGAAGAAACACCGGCGTGTCCTCCGTGAACGGATCGATCCACTCCTTGCGCGGAAGCGTCTTCACGTGCCACCGCTCGTGATCCCAATCCCCTCCCTTGATCCATTCTCCCCGCCGGGGTTCCACAAAGTTCCGGAGGGCGCGGACGAACTCCTCACGGCTGGTGCACATCCGCGTATCCAGGCCGTCAACCTGCTCTCCGCCCAGCACAAAGTGCACGTGGTTATCGATGAAGCCCGGCAGCATCACCCTGCCGCCGAGATCCACGATCTCTGCCTGCGAGCCCGCGAAACGGCGCGCTCCCTCGGAGGATCCTACGTACACGATCCGGTTGCCGTTCACCACGACGGCCTCCGCTTGCGGCCGGTGCGGATCCATCGTGTACACCTTTGCGTGAAGGAAACTTTTCATGTCGAAGCACCTGTGCGTGATCGTTTGCGTGAGGCATAATAGAAGTACACCGGCATTCCCGATAGAATCAGGAACAGCGACGCCAGCAGCCCCCCCGTGGGATAGGCGAGAAATGTCCCCACGGCAACATACACCTGTGTCGCCATGGCCAGCACCGCCATCCCTTTCCACCAGGGCGAACGATACGTGGGATGATAATCATCCCTCTTGCGGAGGAAGAAGATCGCCCCGTAGACGATGCCGTTCTGGAGTGCGTACGACAGCGTGAAGTATCCGATCATGTTTTCGATATCACCCAGGAGAAACAGCACGATGGCCAGGCCGCACTGAATCAGGATGGAATAGTCGGGCGTGAGATACTTCGGATGGAGATGTCCGAACACGCTGAAGAACAACCCGTCCCGCGCAATGGCATATTCCAGGCGCGGCTGCACCATGATGCTCGCATTCAGGACCCCCAGCATGGAGACAAATACCGCCACCGCGAAGATGCCTCCTGCAACCGTTGCGCCGATACCGATGTACTGAAACGGATTGACAAAATCCCCCCGCGCCGCAATGAGGTCGTCGTACGGCACAATGGCGGATGTGCAGAACGAGATCAGGGTGTACGCGATCATCACGAACACCAGGGATCCTATCAAGGCACGCGGGAGCGTGCGCTCGGGCTGTTTGACCTCCCCGGCCATGTAGAGGATGTTGGTGAAACCGGCGTAGGACCAGAGGGTTGAGGAGATTCCCGCCGTGATCACCGCGAAGACCCCCGCAGAAGAGACCGGAAGAGTTCCGCCACCGGTGTTGCCCGACCCGAGAAAGAACATGCCGATCACGACGATCGAAAGAAGCGGTGTCAGCTTCGCGACGGTAAGGAGAATTTGCAGGTTGCCGCCGGTGCGCACGCTCCGGTAGTGCAGTAGCGCCAACCCGATGATCAGTGCTGCCGCCAGCACCCTCGCAATCGCGGGATCACCAAAGAAGGGGGAAAAGAATTTAAGTGCGGAGATCGCCCCGAGGGCCACGATGGTGAGCGTCGGGGTGTCGCTGGTGAGAAACGCTGTCCAGGTGTAGAAGAACGCCAGAAAAGGTGAACCAGCCTTGTTCAGATAGTAGTAGGCCCCTCCCTGAATGGGATACGCAGTGCCCATTTCCGCAAGCACCAGTATCTGGGGGATCCAGACAACCCCGCCGAGGAACCAGATCACCACCGTCAGCAGGGGATTCAACCCGATGCGTGCAACGATCGGCAGGCTCAGGAATACGCCTGATCCGATCACGGTGCCCACGACCAGAGAAGAAGTTTGAAGGAGTGCGAGTTGGCGCGGAGGAGCAACAGCAGTGGGATCTGTCATAGATCACATAGTAGCACAAACCGCCGACAGGTGCAACGCTTGCCGTTCGGACGAAACCCTGGCAGAGGCAACGCGCGCTGACGCCGGCCGGATGGCTCGAGGAGGGTTTCCGGGCTCGCAGGGACCGGGCCGCTCAGCGCTCCGGATAGACGTAGTTCTCCTCGATCTTCACTCTCGCGACTCTTCCGTCCTGCCCGAGCTCAAACACCACCAGCTCCCCGCTGCCGTCTTCTCCTGTCATTCTGAACGTGTGAGGCCCCTCGGGCGTCAATTCGGTCAGCGAGCCGGTTGGATCTTCTTCCGGCGGATAGCTGTAGTTGTAGAGCACGAGCTTGTTGTCCATGATCATCACCTCGGATACCCACCCTGTGGGATCGGTGTATGTCCCCATGTACTTCTTCCAGAGCGGATCCGGTTTGCCTTCAGGCGCGGGCACCGCGGTCACTTTGGCAATCACGGGCGCAAGCATGTTCATCGCGCGGTTTGCGAAGAACGCCGGAACGCCGTCATCAGCATTCACCATCACGACGACGGCCACCCTCTCTTTGGGGCTGATCGTCAGCTGGGATCTGTTGCCGCCCACCCATCCACCGTGCCCAAACGTAACACGCTTGTCGTCTTTTGACACCGAGAATCCGAGTCCCCACCCGCTCCGCCAGCTCGGCTGGACCCAATGTGCGCGATGCATTTCCCGGAGCGTGCTTCCTTTCAGGAGCTGGCCTGCCGTGTTCCTCCCTTCAAGCATGTGGAAGGAGGCAAACCGGGCGAGGTCTTCCACCGTGGATGAGATGTTCGCGGCGGGAGTGATCCCTTTGGCGTCCATGAACGTCGTCTCATCACGGGAGCCGTCTGCCTTGCGGCGTCCGTAGCCGGTCGCAAAACGGCTGCGCAAGTCTGCGGGTGGAAACACACTGGTGCTGCTCAGGTGAAGGGGCTCAAGAATGCTCTTAGTGATGAACGCATCGTACGGCTCCCCCGCCACGGCGGCCACAACTTCGCCCAGGATGGACATCCCGAGATTGGAATACTTAAACCGTGTCTCGGGCTCGAACACACTCTCCTGTTGGTGAAATGCGCTGATCAGTTCTTCGCGCGTCGGAAACTTGTAATCCGTCCAGTAGGGGAATGCGGATTCCCGGGGCAGGCCCGATGTATGCGTGAGCAGTTGGCGGATCGTGACCGCAGGTCCTTCCGGAAAGCGATTGCGGTAGGTAAACCAGGGAAGGTATCTGCTGACGGGATCATCAAGCTGGAGCTTCCCCCGGTCACGCAGCAGGAGGATTGCGGTGCTGGTGAAGGTTTTGGTGATGGAGGCAATGCGGAAGATCGTCTGGGGTGTGACGGGTGCTTTCGTCTTCAGGTCGGCATAGCCGAACCCTCTCGACCAGACCAGTTCCTGATCATACACGACAGCGATAGACAGGCCGGGGATACCGCGGTATTCCCGTTGTGCTTCGATCCACTTTTCCAGAAGGACAATCTTGGAAGCCACTTCGGGGTTCTCCCTGAGTGGCTGGCCTGTGGTGACGCTGCCCATCAGCAGCACCAGGAGAACACACACGAACATCCGGAAGCGGGTCATACGGTACTCTCCTTACGCTTATCGTTTTGCTATCCACGCCATACAGATGGACGAGAACTGGTCCCAGCTTTGTTTTCCTCTGCTCCCTTCATAGAGCATGACGATCCAGCCGCCGGACTCAGTGATGGCGGGAGACCGGATGGCTCCACCATCAGCCGTCCCGTGCAGGCCTGCTCCGAAGATAGGAGTGCCGGGATGAGTTTCCCAGGTCCGCAGATCCTTGGATCGCGCGAGGCCGAAGAACTCCGGTTCATCCAGAAAATCCGTGCTTCCTCCGTAGAGCATGTAGTACGCGTC
>JADLEA010000440.1 GCA_020846365.1 Bacteroidota bacterium | reverse complement strand
GAACCTGTACATTGTGAAAGTAGTTGTGCCGGAAAAAGGCCATGGTTTCTTCGAAATCTGCTTCTGTCTCGCCCGGAAAGCCCGTGATGACCTGGGTTTGAAGGATGGTGAGTGGAGAGATGCGCTTAATCGATCTCACCAGTGTCTCAAATTCACCGAGCGTATAGCCGCGCCTCATTCCTTCCAGAACGTGATCGCTACCGCCGTTCAGGGCCAGGTGAATGAAGTGAATCCGCTGCGACTTGAACACGTCTTCGAGAGTGCCCCAGATATCGATCATCCATCGGGGATTTGCATAGAAGAGAAGAAGATGCACGTTCGGCGCTGCATTCAAGACGCCACGCAGGAGCACGGAAAGATCGATTCCGATGTCCCGCCCGTACGCCGCGAGATCCGTAGCGGTGAGCAGGACTTCGTTGACTCTCATGTTGACCGCGTTATGAACTTCGCTCAGGATTTCGGCAAGGGCTTTGCTCTTCAGTTTCCCACGCGAGAACCGGATGGCACAGTACGTGCACTGTCCGAGACACCCTCGTGCCACGCGGACGATGAAGGTATCAGACGAATGGTCGTACATCAGGAGCCGATCGAAATGCCGGGCGGCACTGTAGGGGAGTCCTGAGCGGCAGAAGTTCAAGCAGGAACTGAGCATCCTGCGAAACGGCTTCACATAGGTCAGCATCGGGCCCGGAACAGAGTTCGGCGCGCTGTCCGTCCAGGTCGATTGCGCGGGAGGAATAAGCGCCTCGATCGCCGAAAGATCCGTCCCGGGAATCACGCTGACGCCGGGGGCCAGGTCCGCCAGCCGTGACGGGGCAATTTTTGGCAGGCAGCCTGAGAAGATAATCTTCGCGTTTTTCCGTGCTCTCCCCGCAAGCGCGTGGTAGGCCTCCAGCGATTGTTGTTCTTTTTCCACCCTGTACGCGCACGAATTTATGATTATGACGTCGGCCTTTTCCACGCTTTCGGTATACCTGTACCCGTTGTATGTGAGATAGTTGTACAGATGCGCGCCATCAAGTTGATTCTGAGGACATCCGCCCGAATTTGCGTAAATGGTGAACGTTGACTTCACAATCGTTTTCCTCGCAGGATTCGGAACACCGCCCGGAGTTTCGGAGCAATGTACTCCACCCTTCTCCGGAGTTCTTCGTTCACGATGGATCACCGGCTGACGGTACATGAACTTCTGAAAAGATCACGATGCGTCATCAGGGTCTGAACATCTTCATGATTGAATGTGCCCCACATCCCACCGCTCCGGCGATGAGGCCCAGGCAATGGCCGAGATGGACAAGAAACGTTGCCACCAAGACACAGAACCACAACCCGACCCCCGACCCGGCGATGCGGGCACTCACCCCTGCAAGCAAAGCTGCATAGACGAGACCTCCAGACATCACCGCAGGGAAGAACCCGAAGGCAAATGCTCCTGCACCGCACCAGCACAGAGGCAACAGAAGCGGGAGCACGTGCCGGAATCTCATCCCTCTGCCCGTTGCAAGAAAGAGCTTCATCCGATTGGCGCCGTTGTGAACTTGGGCGGCGAATTGTCCCCGCAGCGTATCACGCGGAAAGTAGAATGAGCGCACGCGAGGATCGAATACCGCACGGGCCCCCGCCTCGATCATCCGCTCGTACCAATCGCAGTCTTCCAACCTCGCAAAGTCCTCATTGAATTCGCCGACCCTGTCGATCATTGTCCTCTTCACAGCCATCCAGTGCGTCGAAGTCGTCGTGCTTTGCGAGTCACGCGTAAACGCATTGCGCCCAACCGTGAAAGGACTCTGCAACGAAGTCGCGATTGCCCTCGCAACGAGCGTACCGGTTGCCGGAAGCGGAATCACCCTTCCCCCAACCATGTCGGTATCATCCTCCATCAGCACTTTCACGACAGACTCAATATAGTCGGGGGCAGGAAACGCATGCCCGACATATCCATTGACGATCTTCCCCCGGGCATTACGCAGAGCGATATTGTATCCCTCGGCGATTCTTCCCGTCGGATTGTCGAACACGCGCAACCATCCGGGAACATCCTCCTCATATCCTCTCAAGATATCCCGGGTCCCGTCGGTGCTCCCGTCCGCAATCACAATTTCAAACTCTGCCAACGGAAAAGTCTGGGCACGGAACCCTTCAATACATTTGCCAATAGCCCGGATTTCATTTTTTACCGGCATGATGATGGATACGATGGGATCCACGTCTGGACTCATTGGATCAACGCTTGTTCCGCGACGTCAATGGAAGGTCCCCCGCAAGGTTTGGAACGGTGTTGAGGTATCCCGAAACAATGTATCCAGAATACAGAAGACAAGCAATCGCTGGTGGTGGGATCCGGGATGCGCTTCGCCAGGGGGCAGTTGGAAGCCCACCCGTCATTCGCCAGACGATGCAAGGTTGAAGCCCAACGCGCGGAAAATATCCAGAAATCTCTTCTCGTAGGTATGATCGCGGCGGGTGCGGGAATAGCCTGATAGCCGGATGCTTTCGCGCTCGTCATGATGAACGAGATAATACCTGACTTTATCGACGCATTCATCCAACGACGCGAATACACCGATCTCCCGGCCGGGGACGAAGTATTCATCCAGATGGTCTGCGTACCAAGTGAGGAGGAACCCTCCGGCACCTGGCACCTCGAAGTTCCTCCCTTTGATCTGGGGGTCCCGACTGTTCACTAAGGTGCGGATATGTTCCGCCATTGACGCAGGCGGATTGATGTGGTAGGAATCGTCGGCTCTGCGGCTCAGCACGATTCTGGCAAAACGCCTCCACCCTCCGGCCACAAAACTCTCCGTGAAGTTCAGATTGATTCTGCTCCGGGCAAACACGTTGTACATGTCCGCCTGACTGAGGCGACCGTTGTCCCAGCCCCTGCCCCAGCATTGAACATCCACGCCGGCAGAACGCAGTTGCCGGACGTACTTGTGCCGGTTGCCGTACGCGCGGCCTACAAAGGTCACGTCAAATGCCTCGGACCGCACGGCTGGGGACATCAAGTGCGGATTGAACCCCCATTGCGATCTAATCACGTTACGGCACCCGACAGCATGATACCGCGACACCGCCTTTCCGTCGGTCGTAATTACCCATCCGAACAGTGGCGCCCAGTGTCGGGAGTATGTCAGGAAGCGATAGTGATCGTCCCCGAACCAGTTGAGCGTGATCGTCCCGGTCTCCCGTGTGATCCACCCTACGGTGTCCGGCTCGATTTCGTCCGTCATGAGGACAAAGAAGCAGACGTCTGGTTTTTCCTGTTGCACCACTCGGAGAAGCTTGCGGTTCATCCCATCTCGTCCGCTCTTTCTCATTTCCTCGTCAAACGGGAACACGGTGGCCTCTACTCCCGTCATCCGGCGGAGCGTATCATAGAAATTCACATACTCATAGCTTAGCCCCAAGTCAGGCCGCCCGTAGTCCCATTTCAACCCAACATAGAGAATCCGCAAGGATTTGTCTTTATTATTCATGAGGCGAAGTGGGCGTATGCTGTGTTTGAGGTGAAACCGGTGAGGACGCAACAGGATCCCCAGGACTGCTCACTGACCAAATGTACAGTGTGATTCTGCAACTGTCAATTCGCCCCAAGGGGGGAATGCATGGCAGGATGCTCACATCTCTTTCGCCATTCCAGGCGTCATCTGGTTGACCTTGCTGCTGTGATTTCCTATTGTACACACAGGGCCGGAATAGCGATCGAGTTTCCCTACGTCAAGTCTCTGGGCACGAACGGATCTGTCATGAAAACATTGACGTTTCTCCTCGCTGCAATCCTGATCGGCACTTCTCCCACGATTGCGCAGCTGGCCGACCTGCAATCCAGAGTCGACGCGCTTTACACATCGGGATCGTATGACTCCGCGTTGGTGTACGCGCGCAAGATCGTCGCCGTGCAGCCGGATAACCCCCATAGTTGGTATGGCATGGCCTACTTGCATTCACTCGCCGGACATGTCGATTCTTCGCTCATCTGGCTGGACGGCGCGGTAACCAGGGGTTTTGTCGATTACATGCACTTCGAACTGGACTCGGACCTTGACGCGATCAGGTCCGATCCGCGTTACAGATCAATCCTCGGAAAGGCGCGTGCGAAGGCACGTCAGGCCGCACTGGAGAAGTCGCTCGTTATCCGGGAGGGAGAGTGGACCCCCTTCGCGCTTGGGAAGCCCGGGAAGCTCCCGCGTGTTGAGGCAAAAATCAGCTTCGATAAGCATGCGCTCCTTCTCCATGCCACGGTCCATGATGCACATTTCAAAGACGGAGAACGGGCCTGGAGATATGGCGACGGATTCATGTTGAACGTTGCCCTACCCGACGATGACAGCAGTGAGGCCACGAACCGGTTCCATGCTTTTGGCTTCAGCCGCGAACGTGGGCAACCTGTTTCCGTCCTGGTGAATAGAGACGGGACCTACTTCCTCCGGATGATCCCGGACATCCTGCCAGCGATCAGTATCGACACTATCAGCATGACTGCGGCGTACGCGATCCGCATCCCATGGAACCAGTTGTACCCGTTGCACCCGCTGCTTCACCCTCGTGCTGGTATCAACATTCGCTACACGAGCCAGGGAGACGACGGCAACAGAATCTTCCTCGACTATCTGGAGAGTGCCCACTTCGATACCGAGCGGACCCCCTTGAGACAATTTGCTCCTGTCACCTTTACATACCGGGATCGCTCGCCGCTTTCGATTTCCGGACAGGTGGAAGACCGTCTCACAGCGCACGACACCGGACGCGTCTCCCTTGCGGTCTGGTCGCCGGAGCAACGACACTATGCTCTCCGGCTCTTCATCAACGATGAATCCGGGAAGCACGTATGGGCCTGGACTCTCGAGGAGATCCTGGAACCGGGACGCACGATCATGCGGTATCAGTTTCAACTTCCACCGCATCCTGGCGGTTATCGGCTGAGTGCGGCATTGGGGGACTCGGTGCGTTGGGAGGAGCCTCTCTACAGGTACGATGCCGGGGCGCTGGAAGAGATCCGCACACTTACCGGCAGATTGACGACACACGAGAGCTCTCCCGAGCGCGCCAGCAGTCTCGAGGGCTTGAGATATCGTATCGAGACTTTGAACGAGCGCATCCAGAGCTTCAGTGACCGCAGCGATCTGGAACAAGTACAACGGGACGTGGCAGACGTCATTTCTCTTGCACATGCCTTTGAACTCAGCGGGACGATCTACGGCCGGCCGGGTCCCCTGCTTTCGGCATTTCACTCTCCTCTTGACATCACCCTGCAACCCTTTTCCATCATCTTCCCTGAGGGATACGAGAGATCCAAACGCTATCGATTGGTTGTCGGGCTTCACGGAAGCGGAGTGGATGAAATCGGATATGCGGGCTCAACTGCGCGGAATATCAAGGATCATGACGCTATTGTCCTCGCTCCGAGAGGGAGAGACTTGAGCGGGTGGTGGCGTGGGAAGGATGAAGCGGATGCGGCTTACCTGATCGGATTGCTCAAACGCATCATTCCCATCGAGCGGACTCTCTGTATCGGCTTCTCGATGGGCGGGTACGGAACGTGGAGGATGAGCATGCTGCATCAGGAGCTCTTCGATGCCGCAGTAATCATCTCCGGGACGCCGGTCCCACCCGGCAGGACGGAAACGGACGACGACATGCGCAACCACCTTGGACGGGGGAAGGCATTGAGTTACCTCGTGATCCATGGTACCGAAGATAGAGCTCTCCCCGTCGGCGACACCGATCAATTCGTCGGATTGCTCAAGGATGCGGGTTACGACATCAGGTACATCCGCGTTCAGGGGGCGGGACACGGAAACATGGATTTCGGTCCCGAACTCAGACGATGGATGGGAGAGAAGCTTCCGAATTCGAAGTGAGGAGAGAGCTCAGGTTGTGAGAGTTTTCCCTATCCGCAGCACCTCCTGAACAAGCAGGGCGAGATCCTCCTTCGTGCTCCGGTGATTCGTGATGCATACGCGTAACGCGTACTTCCCCTGGATCACGGTGTTTGACGGTGCCGCGATGCCGCTCTCGTGCAATCGAAGAAGCAACTCTTTGTTGAGCGTGTCGATGGCGCCGGCGTCAGTGAGCGATCCTACATAACGAAAGCAGACGATATTCAGAGGCACGGCGGCAACGAGCTCCAATTCGCGTGCAGAGGTAACGAGACGTTCCAGATACCTGGCCTGTTCCACGTTCTGTCGGATGAGCCGCCCGAATTTGTCAATGCCGTTTTCCTGTATGGACATCCACACTTTGAGCGCCCGGAACCCCCTGCTCAATTGCACGCCGTAGTCGCTGAACCATAATTCGGTCCCGGCAATCCCCCGCGTTGTGCGTTCCAGGTAGTGTGGAGTCAGCGAAAACGCCTGCCGGTGGACATCGGCGTCACGCAACAGTGTGCAGCCAACCTCGTATGGCATGTACATCCACTTGTGCATGTCGAATGCCAGCGAATCCGCCCGCTCCATGCCCTTCACGAGATGACGCAACTCGGGAGACAATGCCGCAAGTGCGCCGAATGCCCCATCCACATGAAACCAGAGCCCTTCCTCCTTGCAGAGGTCTGCGAGTGCGTCGAGGGCATCGGTGGCGCCGGTGTTGACCGTCCCGGCACAGCCGACCACGCAGATCGGAAGCAGACCCTTCTCCCGGTCCTCGCGTATCGCGCTCTTCAAGAGGTCCAGGTTCATGGTGAGGTCCTGGTTCACGCCGACCAGTCGCAGCCCTTTGCAGCCCAATCCGAGTATCTCCACGGCTTTGTGGACACTGCTGTGCACTTCTGTGGAGGCGTAGATCCGGAGCGGTCGAGGCGCACTTCCAACTCCTTCTTCCCGCACGTTGTATCCTGCCCGGTTGTTCCTTGCCACGGTCAGAGCGACCAGGTTTGCCATCGATCCGCCGCTTACCAGCAGACCGCTGGCGGAGGGAGGAAATCCGAACATTTCCTTGCACCAGGAGATCACCTGCGATTCCACCAGATTGCCCGATTGGACCAGACCGCCCTGATTCGGATTGAAGCCCGCAGCGAGCATCTCCGCGAGCATGCCGGTGATCGTGCCGTTACCCATAACCCACCCCCAGAACCTGGGGTGTATGTTTCCGGTCGGATACGGCAACACCTTCTCTTTGAATTCTGCATACACGTCGCCCAGCGGCCGCGGGGTGCGGGGCAAAGGCCGCTCGAAGTGCCTGTGGAGATCCTGAGGTAGCGGCTGCCAGACCGGACGCTCTCTGACGGTCCTCAGGTACTCGATCATGTCATCCAGCATCTGTCTGCCCAGCGCACGAATTTCTTCCCAATCGTGTGGGTCAAGGGTTTCTTCCGTTGTTGATGTCTGGTGCGCTGACACGGTTCGTTCTCCAATGAAATGAGAAGGCATTGTCCTGATCGGGGGTCCCGCACATGGTTAACAGTCGAAGATCCAGAATCGTTCGGGCCGGACCACGGCGCATGCAACCGTGGTCCGCCACATCAGCTTCTTGCTCTCACAGGAAACCGCCGACTCCCACACCGAAGGAGAGGAAATTGAATCCATAGCGTTCGGTCGTTCCCTCCGGATTGAAGGTCATGGCAAGATACTGCCCGTAGATCGTTATGAGGACATGGCTCGCGACCGTCACTTTCAATCCGCCTTTCACTCCCCAGCTGAATCCGGATTGTGTGACGTCGTTGGATGTCATTGCGGTGTACCCGATCGGCACTTGCAGGAATGGAGCCACCGGACTTCCCTCAGTGTGGACAACGTACGCGGGGTAGGCGAAAAGTTGCATGATGGTCAACCCTTCCCCTTCCGACGGTGTTATCACAGAAACCCCCGGAATGAGCGACACACCGGGATTGAACCCTATTTCGAATCCATCAGCAACGAAGTAGCCGATTTCCGGTCCAAGCGACAGCAGCGTGGTCGCCTCTCCGGTTCTTCCGTGGGTGACCGGGGTGATACTTGAAAAAGAGACGCTGCCGGCTATCTCCACAGTCCCCGCTTTGCCGAAAAACACCTCCTGTGAAGAACACGTGGACACCGAAAGAAAAGTGAAAAAGACAGCAACCACCGGGGCGGTGAACAGGTGGCGGTTCATGGGATCGCTCCTTTCTGGGATGTGAGGTACGCCTGACGCGAACTTGTCTCACGTTTACAGATGATACGCAATCCCGACGCGCGTGTTGTCATAGAACTGTAAAAGTAGGTTCAGGCCAGGGGCGGAAGGACCTCGGAGTTTCCCATGGAGCAGAACGGCGGCACAAGTCATGATACTCGTGCCGCCGCTCTCACTACTCCCTGGCGTGCAACGCCTACTTCGGTTGGAGTACTATAGGTCCCACCTCCGTGTCCAGACCCGCAAAGACATTCACGCTCGTGAGTGTTGTCTCGCGGTACATGGGGTTTCCAGGAACGATCTTCACAGAATACACAGTCGGCACCAAGTACTTGAATCGGAAGAGGCCTGTCGTGTCGGCAATAGTGCTGGAGCTATCCGTACCCGCTATGGCCCAGATGGTAGGATTGGCGTTAGCTGGTACGACGGCCACGGTGAGGCCACCGGAAATCGCCGTCGCGACGGTCTTGATCACGGGCTTCAACTGATAACGTTCATTGCCGGTCACGACAATGGAGCGGCTGGCGTCGAAATCCAGCACGAGCACGTATTTCACTCCTTCCGTTATGGTGGCCTGGATATTCAGTTTCAGTCCGCTCTGAGAACCGCTGGGTATAATCAGGTCGTGAGCCACGCCATCCACGACGACGTTGCTACCGGCCCCCAGGTAGAGACGGAGCTGACTGTAGTACCCTGCAGGGATATCTCCCTCTGCAATGATGGTGTCTCTTCCGCCTGTGTACTGGAGGAGGTCATACGTTGCAGGTGAACGCGAGATCGTGTGCCACCCGCCGATAGAGTCCGCGGAATCCACATGTACGCTGACACTATCGACCGCTATGTTCACGGCGTCATATGCCGCGGGGGCGTCGATCAACCGAATCACAAGCGTCCCGTTCCCCGACGCATCCCCCGGGCCCGTCGAGTCACCCTTCTGACATCCTCCAAAAGCCCAGAGCAGGGCGATCGCCGCGAACCAGCCAAGTTGTCTCTTCATGATCCACCTCCTTCACCAGTAGCACAATCACCTTATCGGCGGGCATGCAGCAAGCCGGATTTCTACCGTTACAGGATACCGGCTAGCGGCGTGGATAGCAATCAGCAATTAACTGTAATTCCTTCCTAGAGCGAATAGTGTAGGGAGTACTATGAACCGGGGTGTCCGCCGGCTCGAACAGCGCAGCGAACCTCACGGACGCGGGAATCAACTGCGCCGCTAGAGTGAAGTGAACCGTCTCATCTCTGAAGCACCACCCCTCCAGACCGGATCTGCAGATTGGGAAACTGAGGTCCTGGTTCCATCGGCAGGAATTCATGCACACGTCAAAACCCGTCGAGTTTTTTACAGATGCTGGAGAGCACGGCTGTCGTGATCACGCAGAACAGCGCGAATGCTCATGTGCATGATCCGCCGACGCACACCGACAGAGGAATTTGCAGAGGAGCTCAACAACAAACGAGGTCGATCTCTTGCCGTTTCTGGCAAACCGGATCGACCCGTCGTCTGGGAAACAAAAGAGTGTAGAGTCAATTGAACGAAGTATGCCGCGGGGCTGTCTTCCGGCGATGGGACATGCCTCAGCCTCTCCCTTGGAACGACACCTCAGAGCCCGTAAAGTCGCCCATTCTTAGCAACTCCAAGCGGCCTCACGAAGCTGATCATTGTCAAATATTCCTCCTCGATGTACATCGAAACACCGGAATGGTGGTAGCCATACCGTTCGAGGCCGACCTCGTTCTTGTACACCGCCCGGCCAGAATAGTAGCCATCCCCCAACACCACCGAATCGCGCCAGTTTTCCGCTGTCCGGAGAAATGCCGCTTGTACACGGCTTGAGGTGTACAATGTCGCACCGTACCCGGGCATCACACTATCCTGCTTGATCACAATCTCAAAGATCTGCGGATTGTGTGTCACGACTGACGTCTCGATCGGAGCTGGATGAATCATGTCCGGCGTTGTCCCCTGGGCGATGACAGAATCCCAACCTGTGACCCGCACGGTGCAGCTGCCGCCCGTTTGGTCTCCCGTTGAACTTGTTATCTCCCAAGTGCGAAAGCCATGCGACTCAACTCTCCCTATCTTCGTCTGCCAGCCCACACCACCGTGTGTGCACGAGTATTGGTATTCCCACTTCGTCCCAACCCCCATCGGAAAACGAAATCGCTCTACGGGGACAACTGGCGGTTCTTCCGGGGGGACAACTGGCGGTTCTTCCGGGGGGACAACTGGCGGTTCTTCCGGGACGAATGGCGGAGGAATGGTGAGCGGATCATCGCACGCAGCAAACACGAGCAAGCACACTACACAACACACAAAAGCGCATCTCTGTCCGAGCTTCGACAGCCCGAGCCGGTGATTCCCCTTGTCCGTTAGCATTTGAATCCTCCCCAAAAGCTGTGCGAGGCCTCCCATCAACTCGGACGAAGAGGCCTCAGTTCGTTCCCCCTAAGTGCCCTCCCCCAAGATCACACACACAAAATTAGCACTTGGCAAGTCAATTGTCAAGTTGGACTGCGTCCAGATCTCACAACTGTACTATCCACTGCAACCTAGAGCCAGAACAGCAACCGTACACTGATTCGCTCGCACGCCGCATCCTGCCCCGTTTCCGCTTGGATCTGATTTCATTACCACACAACTTCTTCGTATTTTCGGGAGGGGGAAAGAAAATCCGGACCCGCCATGACAACCATTCGCATACTCCTTTTCTGCGCATTCAGCCTGCTTTCCATGCCTTCATCAAGTGCCCAGGCGAGAGCGCCCATTATTCTTCATGTCTCGCCCGACGGGCAGGACACGAACAGCGGTGACCGGCTCCACCCGCTTGCCTCGCCCGAGGGAGCGCGCCTGAGAGCCCGACAGCTTCGCGGGCTCAATACCGGCATCCCCCTCGACGTCGTCTTTGCCCCGGGCACCTATGCGCTCGACGCGTCG
Organism: Bacteroidota bacterium; assembly: GCA_020846365.1. Taxonomy (GTDB): domain Bacteria; phylum Bacteroidota; class Ignavibacteria; order UBA10030; family UBA6906; genus JAGDMK01. Next base: position 396 of record JADLEA010000440.1, on the reverse strand, counting down.
TTCGTCCTGACAACGCAGGATGGCGGTGACTCCGCTGGCCGCGTGACATATCGCGCTGCGCAAAGCGGCACCGTGCATCTCTCGGGGGGCGCTCGCATCTCAACATACCGTCCGGTCACTGATCCATCGATCCTTGAAAGAATGGACCCGGCCTGCAAAGGAAAGCTTCTGGAATGCGCTCTCGCAGCAAGCGGCATAGAAGAGACCGGTGCTCTTCGGGCACGCGGATTCGGCCGTCCCATCTCCCCTTCCCCCCTTGAGCTCTTCATCAATGGTATGCCCATGCGGCTCGCCCGTTGGCCCAACAACGATTGGGCGTTCGTCGCAGACACGCTGGCCGGCTCAAGAGACAGCGTGTTCGTCTATACAGGCAATCGCCCCTCGCGCTGGAGCGAT
>JADLEA010000439.1 GCA_020846365.1 Bacteroidota bacterium | reverse complement strand
TGCAGTACACGGATCAAGAATAGACGGCACCGAAGTGGACCGGCAGATCGAGCTCTACAGATCCCGGCCGGCGGATGAACGGAGGAGCATTCCCGGGCTTCAACCGGGTCGGGCCGAAGTGATACTCGGCGGGGCGTGCATCGTGAGGTCAATTCTGACTGCGCTCCGGGCCGAAAGCCTGACGGTCAGTGACCGCGGCCTGCGTCACGGCGTTTTGCTCGATCGTTTCTCCTCCTGACGGAGGTGACGCGCAGGTCTGCCGTCGGTATGGACTCCGCGCTACGGATGACTGTGCGGCAGGCGCCCAAGATTCTGCTTGCGCAAGCTCTTTCGTCTCTCTATCTTTTGGGTTACCCTCATCCGCTCTTGCGCCATCGCGGATGGATCCTGCAGCTCACCGTGTGTGGGAGGAATACACCCATGGATCTTGTCTTGCGCAGAACACGCAAGTTGGAAAGTCAGATCGACGAGTATCTGGACCACGTCATCAAAGGTGCGCTCGGCTTCAAGGAAGGCATGAAGTGCTATCTCCGGGGGCAGGCCGAGGATTTTGCCCTCCAGATGCGGGATCTGGAGGCGACCGAAAGCAACGCAGATGCGCTCCGCAGGTCGATTGAGTCCACCCTGTATACGGAAACACTCATCCCGGAATCCCGGGGCGACGTGCTCGGCCTGCTCGAGAGCAGCGACCGCGTCCTGAACCGCATCACGGAAACCCTGGCCCAGTTTGAGGTGGAAGCGCCTGATCTGATGGAGGAGCTGAGGCCCCAGTACCTCGATCTGACTGATGCCGCTATGTCCACAGTGGAATACATGGTCGCTGCCGTCCGTGCGTACTTCCGCGACCCGGACCAGGTGCGTGATTTCATCAACAAGGCGATGTTCTTTGAGAAACAATCGGACAGAGCAGGAGATCACATCAAGCGGTCGATTTTCCGGATGGACATTGACCTGAGCCGGAAGATCCATATGCGGTATTTCACGTACCATATCGAAGCCATTGCCGACGAAGCGGAAGATGTGTGCGACCGACTTGCGATTGCGACCATCAAACGGAGCCTCTAGGCATCACCCCAATGCATCGACCTGACGTTCCTCGCCGCCCATGATCAACTGGCTTTATATCAGCACGGGTCTGTTCCTGGGATGGTCCCTCGGCGCAAATCATGCCGTGAATGTCTTCGGCACCGCTGTGGCCTCACGCATGGTGCGGTTCCGCACCGCCGCGCTTGTGGCCGGCGTCTTCGTGATCCTCGGCGCCGTCCTGAGCGGAGCAGGCACAACCCGCACCTTGAACACACTCGGGTCCGTGAATGCCATGGCGGGGTGTTTCACTGTCGCGCTCGCGGTGGGGCTCACGGTCACCTGGATGACAAGGTTGAAACTCCCTGTCTCCGCCTCGCAAGCCGTGGTGGGCGGCATCGTCGGCTGGAATCTGTTTACGGGATCCCCCACCGACACGCTCTCCCTGTCGCAGATCGTTTCGGCGTGGGTGCTCGGACCCGCGCTGGCAGCGTTGTTCGCACTGCTGCTCTTTCGTGCTCTGACCTTCACGCTGCGGCGCGCAAAGCTCCATATGATGCACCTCGATGCGTATACCCGCATCGGGCTCATCGGTGTTGGCGCCCTGGCCGCCTATATGCTCGGTGCAAACAGCATCGCCAATGTCATGGGAATGTTCGTCTCGGCCTATCCCCTCAGCGAGCTCCCGGTCGCCGGCATCATGACAATCTCGGGAACACAACAACTCTTTCTCATCGGCGGGTTCTCCATCGCGGCGGGGATGTATACATACGGAGAGCGTGTCCTGGCCACCGTCGGAAAGGACCTCTATAAGAGTACCCCCCTTTCGGGCCTCGTGGTCATCCTCGCCGAGACGCTGGTGCTGTTTCTGTTCACCTCGGAATCGCTCGAGGGGATTCTCCTCCGGCTCGGCCTGCCAACGATTCCCCTGGTCCCTCTCGCCAGCACGCAGGTCGTCATCGGCGCGGTCATCGGGGTGGGACTGGCAAAAGGCGGGCGGGGTATCAACTACGGAGTTCTGCTCAAGATCGCATCCGGGTGGATTACCGCACCCATTGCAGCGGGGCTGCTCGCATTCATCCTGCTGTTCTTTGTGCAGAATGTCTTCGAGCAACGGGTTGTCAAACAGATGGAGTTTACAGTGGACCGCGACGTCCTTGAAGAGTTGCAGCACCGGGGCGTGGACACCAGGGCACTCACTCCTTTGCTTGGTGCCCGGTACGACGGTTCGTCCCGGTTCCGGGAAAGTCTGGAACAGCGCCGTCAGTGGACCGAAGCGGAGCTCCTCACGGTCTTCGCGGCGGCGGAGGTGGATTCGCTCAGAGTGGATTCCCTCGTCGTGCGGCAGAGTCTGGACACGGCGCTCACGAGCCCCTCACAGCGCCGTGCCCTGTATGCCATGCATGGGCGCATCTTTGCGCACCGTTGGCAACTCGACCGCGCGCTCGCCGTAGCCGACTCGGCCTGGCGCGTCCCACAGGGCCCGGGCGCGGACGCCGCTGCGAGAAATCTCGTGGGGCTCCGGAAGGAACTGTACGGATTGCTGAGGGTGAAGTAGTCCTTGCCCACCTCCCGTTGCGCATGCCGGGATTCCCGCAGACAGCTGAAAAACAAAACGTGCCCGGAGCTCTCGTCCCGGGCACGTGTTCTTCATTCTCTGCGCGACGCTACCTGACGTTCTTCAGGATCCCCAACAGGTAGTCCCAGAACTTCTCCACCGTGTCAATGTAGATCTTTTCGTCCGGCGAATGCACGCCTTCCAGCGTCGGGCCGAAGCTGAGCATATCCATTCCCGGATACCGCTCCCCGATAATCCCGCATTCGAGGCCGGCATGGATGGCCTTTACGAGCGGCTCCTTTCCGTAGAGCGACCGGTAGGTATCCTTCGCAACCTTCAGGACGGGGGAATCCATGTTCGGCTTCCAGCCCGGGTACCCGTCCGTCTGTTTCACCGCAGCGCCTCCGAGTCCGAATATCGACTTCACGGTCGAGCAGATCTCCATGATTTCCGACGCAACCGAGCTGCGCTGGCTCGTCGCCATTTCGACGGTCTTCTTCGTTGTCTTGATCGTCGCAACGTTCGTGGAAGTTTCGACCAGGCCGGGGATATCGGAGCTCATCTTTATCACGCCGTGGGGCAACGCTGCGAGGGTCTGCAGGAGTTTGGCCGCCATCGCCTTCTTCATCACCTTTGCCTTCTTCCCTTTTTTGGGTTCGAGGGCAATCACAAGATCCGGATCGACCTTTCCGAGCTCGGCGCGGATGATGGCCTGCCAATCGGCGACGAGCTTGGCCGCCGCGTCCCATTTCTTCTTGGGGACAAAGACCAGCGCTTCGGCTTCCCGGGGGATGGCGTTATGTTTGTTGCCGCCTTCTATGCTTGCGATCCGTGTGCCCATGTCTGCGAGGGCCGTCAGGACCCGGGCCAGGATCTTGATGGAATTCCCCCGGTTCTTGTCGATCTCGAGTCCCGAGTGGCCACCTTTCAGGCCGCCGACTTTCACCTCTGCCGCAAGCGTGCCCGCGGGGGCAGCATCAAGGGCGAGCTTCCATGATGCGAGCGTGTTCTTGCCGCCGGAACAGCCGACGTAGACCGCGCCTTCCTCCTCGGAATCCAGATTGAGCAGGGTTTTGCTCACCAGGAAGTCCGATCCGAGATTGCTCGCGCCGGTCAAACCGGTTTCCTCGTCCACCGTGAACAGGAATTCCAGCGGACCGTGCTGGAGAGACCGGTCCTCCATGATGGCCAGATTGGTTGCCACGGCGACGCCGTTGTCAGCGCCGAGGGTGGTTCCGTTGGCCATGAGGACATTCCCCTTCCGGACCAGCTCGATGGGGTCTTTCGAGAAATCATGCACCGTGTCCTTGTTCTTCTCACACACCATATCCAGATGGCCCTGGAGCACCACGCTGCTGGTGCTTTCCTTCCCCGGGGAAGCGGGTTTGCGGACGACGACGTTCCCGAACTTGTCCGCCTTGGCTTCCAGTCCGAGCCGTTTCGCTGTCTCCATCACATACTTCACCATCGCTCCTTCGTGCTTGGAGCAACGCGGGATCATTGCGATCTCTGCGAAGTACTTCCACAGGAGAGCTGGTTTCAGACCTTCGATGGCAGATGACATAGCTTTCTCCTCTTGTTCAACCGGCCCCTTGTGGGGGCAATCAGTGTATGTTTCGTGCCATGC
>JADLEA010000438.1 GCA_020846365.1 Bacteroidota bacterium | reverse complement strand
TGGTCCACAGTCTCGCGCGGCAACCCCGGGAACTGGAGTCCCGTGGGCTTGTCGGGTTATGCCTTTCTCGAAAGCCCGGGCGTTGCCAACGATGCCCGCGACAACGACCTTGACGGGCTCACGGACGAGCGGCGCGACAACACCGCGAGCACATTCATCACGGAACCATCCCAGGATCCGTTCCTGAGAGATGTGCTGAAAGACACCGCGCAGTTCCGCATCTTTTACGGCGTTGATTGGAAGGCCCATTGGGACGCCGACGAAAACGGCAACTGGCGGGCCTATGACGACGTGAACGCGAACGGAACGTGGGAGAACGGCGAACCGTTAAATGACGACGTTGGCACCGACGGCATCGGCCCGCTGGACGATGGATACCAGGGTTCGGATCCGGACGGAACGGAAGGGAATGGGAGACCGGATCAGGGCGAACCGAACTACGGCATACTCGACAAGGACGAATCCGATCAGCTCGGATTGACCGGCTTTCTGATTTCGGCGGTGCACACGTATGACCTGAATGATGACGAGCGCAATTGGCGAGCTCTGTCGGCATTGCCCGAGCCGCACGGAGGCGAGTTGGTTGGGGTCAACCTGGCCAATCATTTCTCAAGTTATCTCTTCCGTCTCCTGGGCAGGAACTCCTATGCGGCACAGACCGGACAGCTGACTGAAACAGGTTCGACCGAGCGTTTTTCGATGGCGATGATTTTCGGCATGGACGTGGACGACCTGTTCCGACGAAAGCGCACGGTCCAGCAAATCTATAATGCCAGCTACCGATTCGCCAAGCCCCCTGAGAAGCCCGTCGTAAAGGCCATTCCGGGCGACGGACGGGTGACGCTCTACTGGGACGACCGTGCAGAGCACACCTTTGACGCGTTCTACCAGAAGTACAATTTCGAGGGATACCGGGTGTATCGCAGCACAGACCCGAACTTCCTGGAAAGCAAGATCATCACCGACGCGTACGGCAAGGCGACCTACCGCAAGCCGCTTGCGCAGTTCGATCTGGTGGACGGGGTACAGGGGCTCCACCCCATCAACGTGAACGGTGCGTTGTTCCATCTCGGCGATGAGACCGGGCTCCAGCATTCGCTCATCGACTCTACCGTGCAGAACGGTCAGACGTACTACTACGCCGTGGTCTCCTATGATCAGGGCTTCACCACGACGACCATCGAAGAAGATTTCCTGGGCATTCCTCCCTCCGAATGCACCAGCATCATCAAGGTGGACATTAACGGGCAGGTGAAGACGGACATCAACACGGCCGCCGTCACGCCCCGTCCGGCCGCAGCAGGATACGTGGCTGCACGGCTTCCGATCGTGGAGGTTACCGGACCCGGAACGGGTGCCGTGACAGCAGACATTCTGGACCCGGATTCCCTCCGTTCGAACCACGCGTACCAGATCGGTTTCATTGACTCCACCGCATTCCACACGGCATCCAACCCCTACTACTTTCTCATGGATGTGACGACGGGAGACACGCTGATCACTCCGCGCCGCATGCCTGCGCGGAAGGTGACGACCCCCGTGACGCACGGCTTCAGCGTGACGATACAGAATGATCCGGTGATAGAGATTGACCGGAACACCTCGGGATGGAAGACCGGGAGCACGACGTACGTCACGGAGGCGGGCTTCAACACCGCTTTCGGTCAGGGTGCGCTTGCCTTGCGCAGGGTGGACTACCCCGCAGATTTCGAGATTCGGTTCACGGCCCCCGGCGAAGGCACACTTGCGCTTCCCCGATCCACGTTTTCGAATCCGAATCCCTCGAATGTCGTCATTAAGAACCTGACGGAAAATCGTGACAGCGTCGCGCTGGTGTTCTTTGACGAGAATGCGAACGAGGTCTTGGACCCTGGAGAGGCGATCTTTATCGCCGTGGGAGATTCAGCGGGAAAGCCGGCGCCGTCGTTTCGCGATGCGCGCTTCACCTGGTCACTCGCCTTGACGAAAGACACGCTGATCGCCGATGCGGACCAGCGCGCACCGCAACCGGGCGACGCGTACCTGATATCGACGCGGAAGCCATTCCGGACGGGTGAGTACACGGGATTCCAGTCACAGCCGCCGCAGTATGATCCCGCGAAAGCACAGACGGACCTGGCCAACGTTGCCGTGGTCCCGAACCCTTATGCCGGTGCTGCTTCATGGGAGCCCGCAACCACGTCGGTTGGGCGCGGAGAGCGCCGCATTTTCTTCATCCACCTCCCGCGCGAATGCGAGATCCGGATCTATACCATTGCAGGGCGGCTTGTGCAGACTCTCCGGCATGTTTCTTCACTCGACGACGGGCAGCTGTCATGGAATCTGGTTTCGCGTGACGGGATGGACATCGCCTACGGTGTGTATGTCTACCATGTCGATGCGCCCGGCGTCGGGACCATCGTCGGCAAATTCGCCGTTCTAAAGTAGGAGGAGAGAGCGTATGACGTCATTGCGAAGTGTGCTCTTCCTGATCGTGCTGATCGTGCTGATCGTGCTGATCGTGCTCATCGTGCTCATCGTACCGGCGACGGCATATACCCAGCCGGGCTCCCAGGGGGTTTCCAAGACCGGCACGGTCGCTGCGCCGTTCCTCGAGATTCCCGCCGGGGCGGCGGCCATGGGCATGGGCACAGCGTTTGTCAGCAT
>JADLEA010000437.1 GCA_020846365.1 Bacteroidota bacterium | reverse complement strand
GCATCATCTCGGAAACCAACAAGATCAGTTCGTCCAGACGCCTCTCCATCGGCTCGACGCTCGCGATACCTGTGCCCAAGGGTTCCTCGCGTCATGCCGCGCTCGTTGCCGCGGCATCTGCGGCAGATGACGAACGCCAGGCAGTCCGGTCACGAGCACCCCGCAACCGTTCGAGAGTGGAGAAGGCGCTTGCCCAGGCAGCCCGGCGTTCCACCGAGGCCCCGAAGGATATGACGCGACTTGCCTACACGGTGAAACGCGGGGATACGATAGGCCATATCGCGGAATGGTTCGCCTGTCGCGCCGCCGACATCCGGAACTGGAACGATATCCCGTACGGCCGCCCGATCCGGGCAGGTCAGGAACTGGATGTGTTCGTGGCCAGTCATCTCGTGAACCGTTATCGGTCGATCGATCAGATGTCGTTTGACGAAAAGGAGAAACACTTCCGGCCGCGTGCGGTTGCCGTTGCCGACCAGACATCCGAAGAGACGGGCAATTACATCGTGCGTGAGGACGACACCCTGGGAAAGATCTCCCTCGAGCATGGGGTGAGCGTCGAACAGATCAAGCGCTGGAACAACCTGCAATCATCCAAGATACGGGTCGGCCAGAAGCTCATCATACACGCCAGCGCGGAGAATGTGAAGATCGTGGATGCCACGAGGGCACCTGCGCCGGCGCAAGGGAAGGACGGCAAAGTCACAATCTATGTGGTGAAGAAGGGAGACACCTTGTGGGATATCGCGCGTGCGCACGAAGTGAGTCCGGAGGAACTGCGCGACTGGAACTCCCTCAAGAGGAACAACATTCGGGCCGGCCAGGAACTGATGATTCACAGGAATGGATCGGGACTCGGCGGCAACTAAGGTGCCGGTTGTTTGCGATTCGCCGCGGGACGTGGGGAAGTGACGGAGGTGAGTGCATCCGGATGAAGGGGGTTCGGTTCCCCCAAAAAAGAAGGCAGCAGGTCGGTCTCTGCTGCCTTCGTATTGGAAGGGGGATCAACAGTGCGGATGTTCCCTCCCAACGGATCCTTCAACGATTCCGCTAGTTCTCCTGGCGGTCCTGCATACGCTCCCGGCGCAGCATCATGCGGTCCTGACGTTCATGCATGCGTTCCGATCGTTGCGTAAGGTCGCAGGGACAATCCCTCATCCCTCCGCGGCGTTGCATCATCCTTCCTTCGAGCAGACCATTTCCGGCGCGTCGCATGTGCTGTTTCCAGACTTTTTGCTGATCAGCCGTGAGAATCCCTCTGACCGCGAAAAGGTGGTCTACAAACGCTTCTTTCTCCTGGAGCTGAAGGTCTGAGACTTCTTTCATCTTCTTGTGAATGGCGTTTTTGTCCGGATTCTCGGCGAGCAACAACTCCTGCATTTCCACGCGCAACAGGCGGATCTTGCCCTGCAACGTTACTTGCTGTTTCTTCATCTCAATCCTCATCTTTTCCATCTGGGCCTGCTGCTGGTCGGTCAGGTTGAGATCTTTCAGCATGGCTTCCCGGTGGGGTCTCGTTCCGGCATCCGACCGCATTGGCCTGTCGGTTCCGGGACCGGGTTGTGCGAGCGAGACGCTCGCGAGTCCTGCCGTGAGGACGGCTGTAACGAGCATGCGTTTCAACATAGCCACTGTTCCTTCCGATAATGAGATGATTGGTTCAATCTGTGTATTGGACGTGCGTCCTGCCGTGAAGGTTTAATTGTCGCAGGCGTGCATTCCGGTGCGACCGTGTGGCCGCCCCACAATCCCACACGTCGCGGCGCACCGGGTTGGACTTCCTCGCTTCTGCGGTCCGGTCGTTGACTTTGCTTATGCAAATTGCTATGTTTTTGTGATGCATGAATCGGAGTATCACCTGTGCGGATAACTGCATTCGTTTTCAAGAGCTCCCTCCTTCTCTGTCCTCTTTTCCTTTCTTCGTGTGGCGTTTGGGATTTCTTTTCAGCGTATTTCAACACGTACTACAACGCTCAGCGGCAGTTCGACGAAGCGGTGGAAGAAGTATGGGCGCTCCCGGAAACGCGCGAGACCGGGAGGAACATGCTCGCGGTACCTGCACATGGCCAGACAGCGCGCGTGAAGTTCACGTCGGTGATCGAGAAATGCTCGAAGCTCCTCCAGTACCATCCGGAATCCAACCTTGTGGATGACGCCCTTTTCATGATCGGGCGCTCATACTACTACCAGGCGGAGTATCAGCAGGCCCAACGGAAATTCCGGGAACTCCTGGATGGCTATCCCTCAAGTGATCTGGTACCGCAGGCCAAGGCGCTCCTGGCGTTCACGCTCTACAGAATCCCCGAAACCAAGGCGGCTGAAACGCTGGCTCTGGAGGTACTGGAAGAGGCCACGGCGCGCGATGACGATGCGATCATCGCCGAAGCGGCTCTCGTCCTCGGTCAGATAGCCCTGGATGCAAAGGACTACAAAGCTGCAAGGGAGTTCTATGCGAAAGTGAGTGAGATGGGCAATCACGGTGACAAGCGCGCTCAGGCAACGCTCAAGGTCGCCGAGATGTACGCCGAAGAAGGCGAGTATGCGCTGGCGCAGGAAGCATACCTCCGTGCGCGCAGCCTCAGCAGCGGCTATGTGGGAGGATACCGCGGGTTGTTCGGTGCGGCCCGCATGCAGGGTCGCCAGAAGCACTTTGACGAGGCACTGGACGCGCTGGTAGCCCTGCGCGAGAACTCGAACTACCGGGAGTTCTTCGGCGAGGTGGACGTGGAGATCGGCCATGTGTTCCGCGACAAGGGAGACCTGGAGGGGGCGATCGACCAGTATCGCTATGTCGACACTGCATACGCCCGCACGGAACACTCTGCGAACGCAAACTATGCCTTGGGGGCGATCTACGAGGACACCCTCCATCTCTATGACTCAGCAAAGGTTGCGTATGACAGAGGCCGGGGGGCGCCGACGCAGTCACTCATCATGCCGCAACTGGTCCGGAGATCAGAATACCTCGGCAAGTACCTGCAATACCGGACGGAAGTCCGGCGCCTGGATAGCACGCTTCAGGTTCTGCTCATGCCTCCCGACTCGGCGAGCATCTCCAGGCATGATTCGCTTGCGGGACCGGCGGACACGCTGAACGCCGGGGCGCTGCGATCTCAGACAACCCCGCCTGATTCAGAAGCTCACCCGCCGACGGCCACCCAGGAGGATCAGCGGGTAACTGCGGGAAGGTCCGATGATCTCTCACCGAGGACGGCGAGACGAGCACGTCTCATCGAGAGCACGCCTCCGGTTGTTCCCGACAGCCAGCGCGTGCGCGCGCCGGCTGCTCCGCCGCAGCATCCCGACAGCGTCAGGGCCAGACTTGCCACTGCGCTCGACAATCTAGCCGGAGTGATGTATATCAACATGGGACTGTCTGATTCGGCCCGGTTCTATTACCAGCGGATCACCCGGGAGTTTCCGCAGAGCAATGTTGCGCCGCGCGCACTCTACGTCCTTGCCCGCATTGCGGGAGAGGATTCAACCGCATCGTCGGGGGTGGCTGATTCCCTCTATCATCTGCTCATCATCCGGCATCCCGATTCGGAGTTCGCAGATGAAGCACATCGGATGCTCGGTCTGCCGGTAGCGCACAGGTCAACCGACCTTGCAGAGAGAAGTTACAGCCGCGCCACAGAGTTGCTCGCCTCGGGGAAGACGCGCGCGGCGATTGATACGTTTGTTACGGTTGCCAGTACATTTCCCCAATCGCCTGTTGCATCCCGGGCCCTGTACGCTGCAGGGTGGACGTATGAAAACAAAGTCTTGCTGCCGGACAGTGCGGCGGCGGTATACGAACGCCTGGTGAACCGCTATCCGGCAAGCCCTCTCGCAAAGAAAGTCCAGCCAGCCGTTCAGGAAGTGGTGGCGATGCGGCGTCAGGCATTGGAAAAGGCATATGCGGATTCCGTGGCGAAGGCGAAGACGGCCGCAGAGAAAGCACGTGCGGACTCCATCGCGCGCTCCGGCCCTGCAGCCGGAAAGGCGCCGGTAGATTCGGTTGCCAATGGCAAAGCGCCAACGGAAAAGCCGCCCACAGAAAAGGCAGTCGTGGATTCCACAGCGAAAGCGGCGCCGGTCGTGGCGCCCGATACCCTGAAGAAGAAAGAGATGTCTACGGAGGAGAGAGAGCGGCTGATGGAGGAACGGCGGAGAGAGAGGGCGAAACCGGCCGCACCGGATACAAGCTCTTCGCGCCCGAACGAAACACCAGAAGAAAAACCAATCGACTGATGCTCCAAACTTCCTGCCCGGTCCTCTCGCTTACTGCAGTCGCAGAGAATGTGTTTCTTCTTGTCCTGGATGCTCCCGAAATCGCCCCTCTCGTTCGCCCGGGCCAGTTCCTGAATGTGCGGATCGATGAAACAAGCGACCCGCTCCTGCGGAGGCCTTTCAGCGTGTACCGGACGGAGGGGAATCGCCTTGAACTCCTGTTTAATGTGGTGGGAAGAGGAACACACGCGCTGGCTGAAAAGCGCAAGGGCGACCGGCTGGATGTCCTGGGTCCGCTCGGGGTGCCCTTCACGCTTGACGACCCCGGATTCACGACCGCCGTGCTCGTCGCAGGCGGCCTCGGCGTCGCGCCCATGCCGATCACAACACGGGAGCTCCTCCTCAAAGGGAAAGCCGTCCGCACCTTCCTCGGCGCGCGAAACAAGGGATCGCTTGTGACCACACATCTCGTGCAAGTCGAGATCGCGACGGATGACGGCTCGGAAGGACTGCGCGGAACGGTGGTGGATCTCCTGGAGCGGGCATTTGCGTCGGGGGTACCCGCCAGACCGAAAATCTTTGCTTGTGGACCTCACCCGATGTTGAAAGCGGTTGCCGCGTTCGCCGTGCGCTTCGACATCCCCTGCGAAGTCTCCATGGAAGGCCCTATGGGATGCGGCATCGGGATCTGCCAGGGATGCCCCGTGGAACTCACAAATCCGGCAAAGAAGTATGCGTTGATGTGTAAAGACGGACCGACATTCGATGCACGCACAATCCGGTGGTAATCTGATCCGTACGTCCTTCCGGCTCGGGCCGGTGGAATTCAAGAACCGCGTTCTGGTGGCTTCCGGAACGTTCGGTTATGGGGACGAATGTGTCTCGGCAGTAGACGTGAACCGTCTGGGCGGCATCGTCACAAAGTCTCTCTCGCTCAAGCCGCGGGAGGGAAATCCTCCTCCCCGCATCGTTGAGACCACCGGCGGGATGTTGAACTCCATCGGGCTCGCAAACATCGGGGTGCATCGCTTTGTCAGCGAGAAACTGCCGTTCCTGCGAACGGTGGACACCGCCGTGATAGCGAACATCGCAGCGAGCACGATCGAAGAATACTGCGCGGTCCTGGAGATCCTGGAAGGCGAGGAGGGAATCGACGCATACGAAATCAATGTCTCCTGTCCGAACGTGCGGGAAGGGGGCCTGAACTTCGGGACGAGCTGTCCGATGACGGCGGAGATCACGAAGCAGTTGCGCGGCCGGACGCGGCGCCCCCTGATCATCAAGCTCACGCCCAACGTCACACATATCTCCGAATTTGCCCGGGCTGTCGAAGACGCCGGCGCAGATGCGGTCTCCGTGATGAACACGCTGATCGGCATGGCTCTCGATGTGCGAACGCGGAAGCCGGTGCTCTCGACCGTTACGGGTGGACTTTCGGGTCCCGCCGTGAAACCCGTTGCGCTGGCAAAAGTGTACGAGACCGCACGTGCTGTGAAAATTCCCGTGATCGGCATTGGCGGCATCACAAATGGTCGCGATGCCATCGAATTCCTTCTGGCGGGCGCTCTGGCAATTCAGGTGGGCACGGCGAACTTCGTGGATCCCGCAGCCGGGATCAAGGTGGCGGACGAGATGAAGGCGTACTGCGCGGAACAGGGGATTGCTGACATGGGTTCGCTCGTCGGCGCTCTGGACGCCAGGACCGGCGTCTCGGTCCTTGACAGCTGGCTGTGAGCCGGCCCCGGCGGACAGCCCGGCGCTCCGCCCCGCGCCCGGGATATGCTGCAACTCTCCGGTACCTCTACGACCTTCAGGTCCTCGGCATCAAGACCGGCCTGCGCAATATCCGGACGCTCACGGCCCACGCCGGACATCCCGAACGATCGTTTCCCTGTTTTCACTGCGCGGGCACAAACGGCAAAGGGTCGACATCCTCTCTCCTGGCCTCGATGCTGACTGAGGCGGGATACCGCACCGGACTCTACACCTCGCCTCACATCCTGGAATTCACGGAACGTATTCGCATTGACGGTGAACCGATCTCCGAGAAGACGCTCGTAGAGTACACGCAGCAGCTCCGGCCGATTATCGAAAAGACGGGTGCAACGTTCTTCGAGGCGACGACGTGTATTGCCTTCCAGTACTTCGCTGACAAGCAGGTGGACGTTGCGGTCATCGAAACTGGGCTTGGGGGCCGCCTGGATGCTACCAATGTCGTCATGCCGCTGGTCAGCATCATCACCAATATCGGCCTGGACCACCGGGAGATTCTGGGGGATTCCATCAGACGCATTGCGCGCGAGAAGGCCGGGATCATCAAACCGGGAACTCCACTGGTCACGATGGCGGAAGGAGAAGCGCTGGATGTTATCAGAGCGGCAGCCCGGAGATGCCGGACAGGGGTCTTTTCTCCCTACGACCTTCTGGACATCCAGCGTGTGGAGAGACGTTCCGACGGCGCGTTCATCTCTCTCAGAAGGAAGCCCGTGAACCTGGAGTCCGACCGGTCCGGACACCGGAAGGGCGCGTCGGTCCGTGGGCAATCCCGGGTGGCCAGATCCAGGCAGTCGGATCGCTGGAGGCACATGAGGGTGTGGTTGCCTCTTGCGGGAGAGCATCAGGTCGCGAATGCCGCGCTGGCCGTTTCAGCCCTGGAACTGGCAAGATCACACGGGCTTTTCCGGAAGGCCGGACCGGATGCTATCCGGAAGGGGATGGCTCACGTTAGGCAGAATACCGGATTGCGGGGGAGGATGGAACGGGTCAGGGCCGGCTGGGCAGATCTGCGGCTGGACGTCGGGCACAACCCCGAGGGAATACGAGCCGTTGCGGCGGCGTTTCTGACGCGAAAGATGCGCTTCCCCTACGCGATCTTCGGAGCCATGAAGGACAAGGATACGGGCGCGATGCTGGCCGCCCTTGCGCCATGCGTCGACACGGTAGTGGCGGTGAGGCCTCGGATTCAGCGGGCCGCGACCACTTCATCCCTCGTCCGGAAGGGTAAACGGCTTGGCCTGGATATACGCCACGGCGGCTCCGTTGTCCAGGGAATCAAAAAAGTGCAATCGCTTGTTCAGAGGGCAGGCGGAGTGCGCCCCCCCCGCGTCCTTGTCATCGGATCGCACTATCTGGCCGGTGAAGCCCTGTCTGCTCTTGAGAATAAGACTTGACATCTTTCTTGAAATGACCTATATTTCCGGTGCCAAGAGCAATTCGGTTCATTCCTTTTTTCCACATCGACTTATCTCAATCACGCATCCATCCGAGATTCCGTTCCTGAATTCCTGGGCGAAGCACCATTGACGTCGCGTTGTCATGGTGATCTCGCCACCACTTCATTCTACTACTTGTGAGGTTCACCTTCCATGGCTATGGATATTTCGGAGCTCAAATCCAAGAAAATCGTTGAGCTCAATCAAATCGCCAAAGAGCTGAACATCAGCGGCTACAGCGACCTGCGGAAGCAGGAACTGATTTTCAAGATTCTTGAGGCGCAGACGGAGCAGGGGGGCTTGAGTTTCAGCCGTGGCGTGCTCGAGGTTCTGCCGGATGGATACGGATTTCTCCGGTCGGTTGACTACAACTACCTGCCGTCGCCCGACGACATCTACGTCTCTCCTTCGCAGATCAAGAAATTCAATCTGCGCACCGGGGACACGGTCAGCGGTCAGGTTCGGCCGCCCAAGGAGGGAGAGCGATTCTTTGCCCTCTTGCGCGTCGAAGCGGTGAACGATGAAAACCCCGAGAGCATCCGCGAGCGGGTGCTCTTCGACAACCTCACTCCGCTGTATCCCAATTCCACCATCAAGCTGGAAACCGCGCCGGGCGAGTACTCCATGCGCATCATGGACATGCTCACGCCGGTCGGGAAAGGTCAACGCGGCATGATTGTCTCGCCGCCGAAAGCCGGCAAGACCATTCTGTTGCAGAAGATCGCCAACAGCGTCACGCGGAATCATCCGGAAGTGAAGCTGATCGTGCTTTTGATCGACGAGCGTCCGGAAGAGGTGACGGACATGGAGCGATCGGTGAATGCCGAGGTGGTAAGCTCCACATTCGACGAGCCCCCCGAGCGCCACGTGCAGGTGGCGGATATGGTGCTGGAGAAGGCGAAGCGGCTTGTGGAGGCACGCCGGGACGTGGTGATTCTCCTGGATAGCATCACGCGCCTTGCCCGGGCGCACAACACCGTGGTCCCGCATTCCGGCAAGATCCTTTCAGGCGGCGTGGATGCCAACGCCTTGCACACACCGAAACGCTTTTTCGGCGCCGCGCGGAACATTGAAGAAGGGGGGAGTCTGACCATCGTGGCCACGGCTCTCATCGAGACCGGCAGCCGCATGGACGAAGTGATCTTCGAGGAGTTCAAAGGCACCGGCAACATGGAAATCGTTCTGGATCGGAAGTTGAGCGACCGCCGCGTCTTCCCGGCCATGGACGTCAACCGCTCCGGCACCCGCAAGGAAGAATTGCTCATCGATGCCGACGATTTGAACCGGATCTGGATTCTCCGGAAGCTCTTTGCGGAGATGAACACGGTTGAAGGGATGGAGTTCCTGATGGAGAAGATGCGCGGGACCAAATCCAACAAGGAATTCCTCCGCTCGATGAGCAGCTAGGACGCAGAGGAGAGGAGAGATGGAAGACGTTGTACTTGCGGGTGCATGCCGCACCCCCATCGGAAGTTTTCACGGAGCTCTGAGTTCCCTCAGCGCGCCGCGGCTTGGTGCGGTCGTGATCCGGGAAGCGCTGCGGCGGACCGGCATTGCGCCCGAGCAGGTTGACGAGGTGATCATGGGGAACGTGGTGCAGGCCGGCGTTGGCCAGGCCCCTGCGCGCCAGGCGGCGCGCTTCGCCGGACTCCCCGATCGTGTGGAAACGATGACGGTCAACAAGGTGTGTGGGTCGGGCCTGAAAGCGGTGATGCTTGCTGCGCAGGCAATCCAGACGGGCGACGCGGAGATTATCGTGGCGGGGGGGATGGAAAGCATGTCAACCGCGCCGTATCTTTTGGACAAGGCGCGCGGCGGTTACCGCATGGGGAACGGCGAAATCGTGGATGCGCTGTACCGCGACGGGCTTGTGGATGTGTACGACAACACGCTGATGGGCAATCACGCGGAGCGCTGCGCGCGTGAGTGCGCCATCCCGCGCGAAGCACAGGACGCCTTTGCCATCACCAGCTACACCCGCGCACAGGAAGCGCAACGCAACGGGGCGTTCGCGAAAGAAATAGTTCCGGTTGAAATCAAAGGACGCAAGGACGACGTCATCCGCGTGAGCGAGGACGAGGACGTGACGAAGACCAACTTCGAAAAGATCCCCTCGCTCCGTCCGGCATTTCAGAAAGACGGCACCGTTACCGCCGCCAACGCGTCAAAGATCAGCGACGGTGCCGCCGCGATGGTGGTGCTGTCCGCCCGGAAGGCGGCGCAGCTCGGGATTGCTCCTCACGCCCGCCTCCTCCGCCAGGCGTCATTTGCCAAGGCGCCGGAATGGTTTACGACAGCACCGGCAGATGCCATCGCCAAGGTACTGAAGAAGAGCGGCCTCACGGTCGCAGACATCGATCTGTTTGAAATCAACGAAGCGTTTGCCGTTGTTGCACTGGCTGTCAACAAGCTCGCCGGTCTGGACCCCGCAAAGGTGAATGTCCATGGGGGCGCGATCGCCCTCGGACATCCGCTCGGAGCCAGCGGTGCGCGCATTCTCGTGACCCTGCTCCACGCACTCGCACTCCATGGCAAGAGGCGTGGACTTGCTTCGTTGTGCATCGGCGGGGGAGAAGCCAGCGGTGTCATCGTTGAACGGCTCTCGTAACGAGAGCCCCGGTACTTCCGGAAGTACCCCAGCCGGGCGAGGTCGCTGAGACCATCATTCTGCGGTGAACAGAGAGATTTGAGAAGGCATGCAGATCCACACTGTTCTTGTCGTCGGGGCGGGAACCATGGGCAATGGCATAGCCCATGTGTTCGCCCAACACGGATTTGAAGTGCTGCTGCTTGACATCAGGCAGGAGTTCCTCGAGAACGCGATGCAGGTCATCGGCGGCAACCTGGATCGCCAGGTCAAGAAAGGGATCCTGAACGAGGAAGCGCGGCGGGAAACGCTTGCCCGCATTACGCCCGCGACCGATCTTCTCTCCGCCGCTGCCAGAGCCGACTTCATCGTCGAGGCCGCGACCGAGCATCAGGAAACCAAGAAGTCGCTTTTCAAGAGTCTTGACAACGCCGCCCGTCCCGGCGTCGTGCTCGCCAGCAACACCTCCTCCATTTCCATCACCCTCCTCGGTTCCGCAACCTCGCGTCCGGATCGCGTCATCGGCATGCACTTCATGAACCCGGTGCCTGTCATGAAACTCGTCGAGGTTATTCGCGGGCATGCAACATCGGCTGACACCACGCAGGACGTGATGACGCTGTGTGAACGACTCGAAAAGACGCCGGTGGAGGTGAACGACTACCCCGGTTTTGTCGCCAACCGGATTCTCATGCCGATGATCAACGAAGCTATCACGTGCGTGATGGAAGGCGTCGCCGCTCCCGAGGCGATCGATACGGTCATGAAGCTCGGCATGAGTCATCCCATGGGGCCGCTCACGCTGGCGGATTTCATCGGACTGGACGTCTGCCTCGCCATCATGGAGGTGCTGCACGAAGGGCTCGGAGATCCGCGGTACAGACCGTCGCCTCTCCTCAGAAAAATGGTCGCCGCCGGCCAGCTCGGAAGAAAAACCGGACAGGGATTCTACTCGTATACCGGATCGAAAACTCCATGACCTCTGATTTCACCGAAACCCAGTTGATGATTCGCGACACCGCACGGAAGTTTGCGCAGGAACGGCTTGCTCCCGGTGCAGTCGAGAGGGATGAGCATGAACGTTTTCCGACCGAAGAAATCCGCGAACTTGGTGCCCTGGGCTTCATGGGGATGATGGTGCCGGAGAAGTGGGAAGGGAGTGGACTGGACACCGTAAGCTATGTCCTTGCCGAGGAAGAAGTTTCCCGGGTGGATGCGTCGTGCGGCGTGATCATGTCGGTGAACAACTCGCTGGTCTGCTACGGCATCAACGCATACGGAACCGAGGAACAGAAAACGACGTTCCTGAAAGAACTGGCCTCCGGGCGGAAGCTCGGCGCTTTTGCGCTCTCCGAACCGGAAGCGGGAAGTGACGCATCGAATCAGCGGACCACCGCCAGACGGGACGGCAACCGGTATGTGCTGAACGGCACGAAGAATTGGACGACCAACGGCTCCACCGCTGACCTCGTGCTCGTGATGGCGGCAACGGACCCCGCCAGAGGTTCGAAGGGTATCAGCACTTTTATCGTGGAGAAAGGGACGCCGGGTTTCGAGGTCGCCAAGAAGGAAAAAAAGCTCGGCATCCGGAGCTCCGATACCGTGTCCCTCTCGTTCACCGACTGCCCGGTCCCGGCGGCGAACCGGATCGGAGAAGAAGGCGATGGTTTCCGGTTTGCCATGAAGACCCTTGAGGGAGGACGGATTGGCATCGCAGCGCAGGCGTTGGGGATTGCGCAGGCATCGCTGGACGCCTCTCTGGCGTATGCGAAGGAACGCAAGGCGTTCGGACACCCCATCGCAGAATTGCAGGCCATCCAGTTCAAGCTTGCCGAGATGGCTACGCAGGTTGAAGCCGCCCGAGCCCTCGTGCTCAAAGCGGCGCGCCTCAAGGACCAGAGTGTGCCTTACGGCACAGCCGCCGCCATGGCGAAACTCTTCGCTTCCCGAGTGGCCGTACAGAGCGCACTCGAGGCCATCCAGATCCACGGCGGCTACGGTTATGTTCAGGAGTATCTTGTGGAACGCTACCTGCGGGATGCCAAGGTGACGGAGATCTACGAAGGAACGTCCGAGATTCAGCGCATCGTCATTGCGCGATCCTTGCTCAAAGATGCATGACCCCAACACACGTGAGCCACTACTACCAATTCGGAGGACCCCTGATGAAAAGACTAGGCGTTGGTCTTATCCTTCTGACACTGTTGCTCTTCGCGGCATCAGACGTTTCACATGCGCAAGCGCCCAAGTGGGTGATCGGCGGTAATATGCTACTCTCCATAACCACCGGCGGTTGGGGCGGATCCAGCGCGGGGTTCACCTTCGGCCCGATGGCCGAGGTGGTGTTCAACCGCCAGTTGGCAGTCGGGACGGAATTCAATATCTACACTACTACCGGGACGCCCATTGAGTGGGCGACCTACTTCAAGTACTATATCGACGCCAAGAGTTCGAAGCTGAAGCCGTACGTGGATGGCGGACTGGGTTTGGTCTTCGCAACCGGCGGGCCGTACTTCGCATTCCGGTTCGGAGGCGGCGTGGGTTTCCAGGTGGCGCGCGGGATATGGGTCGGTCCGGATCTCCAGTTGGGTCCGGTCTTTGTCACCGGTTCCACATCATTCGTCATCCTCATTCGCGGCGGATTCCGGTACGATCTGCCGTCGTAGTCATGGGTTGTTGACATCCCGGCAGTGCGGGCCCCTGAGCCCCCCGCCCAGGCGGAAGTCGACGTCCTGCAAGGCATGACGTGCGTCGGGGTGGTATGATCTCTTTGGGGCGGAGGCGCATGGGCTTCGACCACGGGAGACCGATGTACGCATGCTCACAATCACAATCTGGAGGTCACACACATGAAGAAACTCGTACTGCTTGTCGGCCTGCTGCTGGTTGCCGTCCAATTCTCCGCTGCACAATTCAGTTTCGGAGGAGGAGGCCACGTCGGGCTTTCCATCTCCTCGTTTCCGGAGGGGATGAAAGACTACTACGGGATGGGCTTTGGCGGAGGAGCTCACGCTGATGCAAATGTGCTTCGCTTCCTCACCGTTCGCTTCAACGTAGACTTTCACACCTTCGGTTTTGACGACAAGAAACTCAAGGACCAGATCATAGCTGCGAATCCGGGGGTGAGTGCAAATGAACTGACCATGGAAGGATTCCGGGCGAACGTCCTCGGATTCACGTTCAACGGGATCGGCAAAGTCCCTACCAAGTCCGTCGTGACGCCTTATGGATTGATCGGCTTCGGTCTCCATATCCTGACCGTGAGCGACCCCAAGGTCACGTACCAGGGGAATGACGTCACCGCGAATCTCGGGATCGGCAAAACTGAGAGCGAGACGAAGTTCGGACTGAATTTTGGTGCCGGCGCAGAATTCGCTTTCGGCGGGATGAAGACGTTCATCGAATTCAAGTACGTGCTTATCTTCACGAAGGACAACAGCACTGCGCATATTCCGATCACGATCGGGGTCGGGATTTGATGCCTCGCCAGGGGCATTCCTGACCCGCCATTGAAACGGTCTGCTGCTTAAAGGGGCAATGACCGGTTTCGGCGACGGGATTCTGCAAAAACAGGACGGAAAGCGCAAGTAGGTAAACAGCGGGAACTTGTCGGCCTCGAGAACAGTTCTATGCATTTACGGGAACTTGACTAAAGGGGGGCGATTTCGTATATTTATGCGCTGTTCGTACTTTTTGGGGTGGACAGAATTCTCACAAAATACCCACACTTGCGGAGCGTTACGATGAAGAAGTTGGCCCTTGTTGTAACCGTAGTGGCCCTTGCAATGCTTGTTTCCTTCAACGCCCAGGCACAGGGCAAAATGGCCGGCAGCATCGGAGCAGAAGTCCTGATTCCCATGGGCAACTTCAGCGATGCAGCCAAGATCGGATTCGGCGGAACGGCCCAGTACGAGTACTTCGTTACTCCGGCTATTTCTGTGACCGGAAAAGCCGGATACATCACATGGGGCGCCAAGACCGGAGACGCAACCGGCGTCGAAGCTTCCTGGAGCGGCATACCCATCCTGGTTGGCGGAAAATACTACTTCATCCCCGAAGGCCGCACGCGCGTCTACGGACAGTTCGAGCTCGGTCTCTTCATCATGTCCGGCACCGTGAAGTACACGACTCCCATTCCTGGGTTCGGCGGTGAAGCGTCTGCCTCCTCCACCGAATTCACGATTGCTCCCGCGATCGGATTCGAGATTCCGGCAGGCGCAAAGGGTGCCATTGACCTCTCGGCTCGGTTCTGGGGTATCCTCTCTTCGGGCGGATCCTCCAACGTCGGTTTCCGCGCCGGCTACAAGTTCATGTTCTAATACTCGCTGTACGTTCCAGAAAGGAAGCCCCCGGGCTTCCTTTTTTTTTAGCCCCACGAAACACAAAGACGTGCGCGGTCCACGAAGAGCAAAACCTCCGTGTCGAATCGTCTCATCATAGCAGCTGTCATCGTCCTCCCCATCGCGGCATTTGCCCTCGTTGGAGACGGAATTCCGTCTTCCCTCACTTCCGGCTCTGGAAAGGTAGACACCACCCTTTCGGAGGGACTCCGGAGTTCGCCCGACAGCACGGGAGTCCAGGCCGGAGCTGCGCCGGACATGCTTCCGAAGAACGGGGATTCGAGCGGGGTTCAACAACAAGACTCTGCATCGATCGTGATGAGATTTGCGGGGGACTGTTTGCTTGGCGGACATTATGAGCGGGCTGCGGCGCACGATGTCGGTCTGGCCTTCGAAGGATTCACCATGTTTCGAGACGCGGATATAGCGCTCGTGAACCTTGAGAATCCCGTAACCACGCGTGGGCGAAAGGTCCCGAAAACCTACAATTTTCGCATGCATCCCAGATTCCTTGCCGCCCTTACGGAAGCCGGAATCGGCGTTGTAAGCATCGCCAACAATCACATATTTGACTACGGGAGTGAAGGACTTTTCGATACATTTTTGTATCTTGATTCGGCCGGCATCCGGTATGTCGGGGCCGGGCGGAATGTCTCCGAAGCCCGGCGCCCATATGTCCTTCGCAAAGTTGCACAGTCCGTTGGGATCCTCGGGTACTATGGAGGAGGCGAGGCGCCCGGAGCGACGGTCAAGCGAGGCGGTGTAGCCCGCCGTGACCTGGCCACGATTAGAGAGGACGTCCGGTCGTTGCATTCCGCGGACTCTTCGATGTTTGTCGTGGTGATACTCCACTGGGGAACGGAGCTGGCCGAGGCACCGGATCAAGCGCAACGCGCATTCGCCCGGGCGCTGATCGACGCCGGCGTGGATGCGGTTATCGGGCATCACCCCCACGTGCTCCAGGGAATAGAGAAATACCGCAACGGCGTTATCGTGTATTCGCTCGGCAATTTTGTTTTCGGCGGCAACAGCCGGCATACCTATACAACCGGGATCTTCGAAATCGTTTTGCGTGATCAACAACCGTCGTACCGTTTCATCCCCATCGGTGTCCGTGAATGGCGGGTACGCGTACTTGAAGGGAAGGACGCCGAGCGGGTCCTGAACAACGTGCGTTCGCTCTCACACAGGTTTCCATCAACAATATTCACAGACTAAGGAGTACCCATGAAGTCACGTGGTTGCCTCATAACCGCAGCGGTTCTTGTCGTGATCGCCATCGTGGCCTTCGGACTCTTCTCCTGGGGGCTCGGGATCTACAACAATCTGGTGACGCAGGATGAAGGCGTCCGGTCCGCATGGAGTCAGGTGGAGACACAGTACCAGCGGCGTATGGATCTCATTCCCAATCTGGTCAGTACCGTCCAGGGTTTTGCGAAGCAGGAGCTCGCGGTATTCCAGGGAGTTGCCGAGGCGCGCGCAAAGGTCGGACAACTCACGGTGACGAAGGAAGTTCTGGAAGATCCCCAGGCCTTTGCCCGGTTCCAGGCGGCGCAGGATCAACTCTCTTCAGCACTTTCCCGCTTGCTGGTGGTCGCCGAGCAGTACCCGCAGATAAAGTCCAATGAGAACTTCATGGACCTCCAGAAACAGCTTGAAGGTACGGAAAACCGCATCACCGTGGCCCGGACCCGGTACAATGAAACCGTGCAGGGATACAACACGACCATCCGCCGATTCCCCGGATCCCTTGTCGCAGGGTTCACCGGTTTCAAAGAGAAAGCATACTTCCAGGCGAAGGCCGGCGCGGAAGAAGCGCCCAAAGTGCAGTTCTAACAGGCCGTCGTGGAGACCATTCCGTACACATCCCGGGCGCCGGCATCACGCCGGCACCCGGGTTTGCGTCACCCCGCACACACTCGCCTGCGCAACCGAATCAACAGGGGTCTGCACTTGCGTTGTCGCGTCCTCCTGATGAGCGTCGCTCTCGTCATGGCGAGTCCGGTCATCGCCCAGACAGTCGTCATCCCACAGCTCACCGAATATGTCACCGACGAGACGGGCACGCTTTCTCCCGAAGTGCGCCGAGCCCTGAACGACAGCCTCGCGGCATTTGACAGGCAAACCTCCACGCAGATTGTGGTTGTGGTGCTGCCCACGATTGGCAGAGAAGTTCTGGAAGAGGTCAGCCTCAAGATCGTCGAAGCGAACGGTGTGGGCCGGAAAGGAAAAGAC
The DNA here is from genome assembly GCA_020846365.1 of Bacteroidota bacterium. Taxonomy (GTDB): domain Bacteria; phylum Bacteroidota; class Ignavibacteria; order UBA10030; family UBA6906; genus JAGDMK01. Next base: position 4,092 of record JADLEA010000437.1, on the reverse strand, counting down.
AACGGCGTGTTGCTCCTTGTCGTGCGCAACGACCGCCTCCTGCGCATCGAAGTTGGGTATGGACTTGAAGGCGTTCTGACCGATGCATTGTCAGCCCAGATTATCCGCCGCGAAATCGTACCCCACTTCCGGGAATCGGACTATGACGGCGGGATCACTGCGGGCGTGAGCGCGATTATGCGCGCGACGCGAAACGAGTATACCGCCGATCCTCAGTCCGACGACGAGGGAGGGATGAAACTCTCGACCATCATCACCCTGTTGTTTATTCTGTTCATCGTGTCCCGCATGATGGCCCGGTCATCACGCGCCCGAAGGAGCGGTTTTCCGCCTATCCCGCCGATCGGCGGAGGGTGGGGGAGCGGAGGGGGATTCGGCAGTGGGGGCTTCGGAGGCGGCGGATTCGGAGGAGGCGGTTTTAGCGGAGGCGGCGGCTCCTTCGGAGGAGGCGGTTCCAGCGGGAGCTGGTAGACTATGACCCTTCTTTCACTCGAGTCTGTGCCCGCGGCGGTTTTTTCATCCCGCAAGCTCGTCGGTTTCACGCATGGCTTCGCCGAATGCTTCTTTCCGGATCCAGCCGGGAAACCCCCCTCGCTAACAATCAACACCTTTCTGGGTACCCTCAACGCCGCGTTCGCAAAAGAGATCCGGCAGCTGAAGCCCAGGGCCCACCTCGAGCTTGATGTCCGGTTGATGACGCCAAAAGGCGAACAGACCTACCGGGTGCGCGCCAGCGTGGCCATCCACAATGATGAACGCCATGTGACCCTGATCCTCCAGGATGTCCATACCTATGTCGGCAGCATTCGGACGCTTGTAGAGTCGGAGGCACGATCGCGGGTCCTTGTGGAAACCCGAGCGGCAGCGATCGCGCTCGTACGCCAGAGCCGGTTCGTCTATGTGAACAAAGGGTTTCTCGAACTTTTCGGCTACATGCTCCGGGAAGACCTGGTAGGCAAAGATGTCATAACGGTGGTCGCAGGACGTGAGAAAAAGGCCATCACGGAGAGACTGGAAAGGCCCGTAACCGCAGATCTCCCGTTCGAACGGTTCGAATACACCGGAGTCCGGAAAGACGGCTCGAGGGTGTACGTTCAGGTTCTGGAAGAGGCCATCGAACTGGAAGGTGACCCGACGCTGCTGTGGTATCATGTGGACATCAGTCACCTCCGGACGGCCCAACAGGACATTGTGCGGGACCGGAAACAGAACGAGATCCTGGATCATATACTCGAGGCCCTGCACAAAACCGTGGATCGTGGGGAGCTCGTGACGGAGAGTCTCCATGCAGCTCTTCGCTGGTTCTCCTACGAAGGCGGCTGCTTACTAAGCGTCAATAATGCACGCACCGGATTCTCTCTGGAGCATCACGAGAACCTGAGCGATCGGCTCCGGGGCGCTTTGCAGGAACAGAGCATGACAGAGGGACTCACCGGGTATATCGTGAAGACCATGGAACCCGTGCGATTCACGATCGATGAGTATCCGCCGTACCTGCCGTATAAGGCGCTCTTCGAATCCGAGGGAGTGAAACGGATCGTGTGTCTGCCATTGGCCGGCACCGCCGGCGTTGTGGGCATCATGCTCCTGCTTTCACAGCGGTCCGTGGAGCACGAAGACACGCATGCTGAGTTCCTATCCACCGTGGCCCGCCACCTGGGCTTTGCCCTTGACAAGGCGGTGCAGCATCACGCCACGAAACTGCGCGCGGACGGGCATCAGGTCGCCCTGGAATCGGTGAGCGATGTCGTCTACGAGCTCTCGCCAAACGGAACCTACCGCTACTGTAGTCCGGTCATTGAACGGCTCACCGGCTACAAGGTGCGTGAAGTCACGGCGACAGCCGATGCCTGGCGTGCGATGGTCCATCCGGATGACCGGTCGCTCCTCTCTCAGCGGATCTCCAGGCAGGCCGGCGGCGACGATGAGTTCGCGCTGGAATACCGCATTCTTCCCAAGGGGAAAGCGGCCTACCGGTGGGTTCGTGACGCAGTCAGGTTCCGTCGGGATAGCAACGGCGGGATCGAAGCCGTTCATGGAATCTTGACGGACATCACTCCGGCCAAGACGGCCGAGCTGGAACTCCGGCGCGCAGAGCAGGTCCTTCGCGGCGTCGTGGACGCCATGGGTGATGCGTTGATGATGACCGACCTGGAAGGGAGAATCCTGGATGTCAACAATGCCTTCTCCCATCTGACCGGCTACCCGCGGGCCGAGACCCTCGGACAATCCCTGCCGTACCCCTGGCTCCAGGAAGAGCAAATGGCGACGTTCGTGCAGTGGCTGAACACCCTGCGGGAAACCAAGAAGGTGTCCGACTTCGATATGCGGTGGGTGCGGCGTGACGGTACGGGTGTTGCCATCAGTCTGAGCACGACGCTGCTGCGGAGCGAGACCGGAGAGCCAATCGCGATTCTGAACCTCGCACGAGATATCAGCGAGCGGCAGAGGCAGGGCGAGCTCATCCGTCAAACCAACCGCCAACTTGCGCTGCTGCACGGCATCGGCCAGGGTCTGACCGGCGCCCTGGACACGCAGACCGTCTTTGCGGTGATCCATGAGCACATGCGCGATCCAGTTGCGTATGACCTGCTCAGCTACCATGAGTTTGATCAGGTTTCAGGCGTTCTTCTGCCGGTGTTTGTGGCCGCGCCGGCCGGAGGGATCATCGCGGATGCGTCACGGGACGCACGTCCTGTCGCGGATTCGACGTTGATCTCCGGAGTGATCGCCTCTCAAGAGCCCTGGATGGGGACTGGGGAAGACGGGAAGCCGTGCATTCTTGTGCCGGTGCTTTCCAAGGGGCGCGTGCTCGGCATCCTGGAACTGAGGCGCGAAAGTCCCGAGGCCTTCGAGGACGCGCACTTGCAGATCGTCGCGAGTATCGCTAACTTAGTCGCCATAGCGCTCGAACGCGTCGCACTGCATGACGAGACCGTAGCCAATGCAAAGGAAATCGCGCTCCGGAACGAAGAGCTGGATCGGTTTGCGTATGTCGTCTCTCATGACCTCAAGGAACCGCTGATTACGATCAACGGATACACCCGGCTGGCACTCGATGGCGGCGGGGCAAGGATGGGAGACGAGCAACGCCATCACCTCGAATCCATCATGCGGTCGAGCGTGCGGATGAAGCAGCTGATTGACGATCTCCTGACGCTCTCACGCGTGGGCAGGACACAGGGTCAATTGGCGATCGTCGGGGTGGGAAGGATCCTGTCCGACCTGGTGCACGATCTCGAATACACGCTGCACGACCGGAATGCGACGGTGGAGTTCGCGGCGGAACTGCCCTCCGTGAGGTATGACCCGACCCATCTGACGATGGTATTCAGGAATTTGATCGTGAATGCCATCAAGTACAATCAGAGTGAGGCACGCCTGGTCAAGATCGCGGCGGAACGCGCAGGTGCCTTCTGGGAATTCTCCGTCACAGACAACGGCATGGGCATCGACACCCGTGATTTCGAGAAGATCTTTGCCATCTTCCAACGCCTTGATCCGACTGACGGGGCGGGCGGTACAGGTGCAGGTCTGACGATGGTGAAAAAGATTGTAGAATCCTATGGCGGAAGTATCCGGCTGAAATCGGAGAAGGGTAAAGGTACGACATTCACATTCACCGTTCCTGACCATGGCTGATCCCGTGGCTGCCCACATATTGCTGGTGGAGGACAATCCTGACTTTGCCAATCTGGTGGATCTGTTTCTCAAGAAGCACCATGCCGGGACGTTTGAAGTCATCTGGCGGGGAGACGGCGGAAAGGCGATCAAGGAACTTCAGACCAATCCTGCGATCAACATCATTCTGATGGACTATTTTCTGCCGGGAAAGAACGGGCTGGAAGTCACGCGCGAGATCCGGGAGAAAGGGTTCACGGTGCCGGTTGTCTTCCTGACGGTCAACAAAGATTTCGACCTGGCGGTCGAGGTGCTCAAGCTGGGCGTGGAGGATTATCTCGTGAAGGAGGAAATCTCCACGCCGGTCCTTCCCAAGACGATTCTCAATGTGATTGAACGGGCAAAGCTCAGGGACCAGCTCACGGCGCTGGAGATCTCGCAGAAGCGCCTGGAGACGATACAGGAGATTGT
>JADLEA010000436.1 GCA_020846365.1 Bacteroidota bacterium | reverse complement strand
GTTCATCGTCCTGTCTGCCTTCCCCGTCTCAATCTCCCGGATCTCTTCACGGATCGCGATCAGCGCATCGCAGAACCTGTCAAGCTCCGCTTTGGGCTCGCTCTCCGTGGGCTCAATCATCAACGTCCCTGCCACCGGGAAGGAGACGGTCGGAGCGTGGAACCCGTAGTCCATGAGCCGCTTGGCCACATCTTCCGCCTCGATTCCCGCAGATTCCTTGAACATGCGAAGATCGACGATGAACTCGTGCGCCACGCGTTTGTTGATGCCCGTGTAAAGTATGGGGAAATGGGCCTCGAGCCGCTTCGCCATGTAGTTGGCGTTGAGGATCGCCATCTTCGTCGCCTCTGCGAGACCTGCGGACCCCATGAGCGCGATGTATGCCCATGAGATCAGCACGATGTTGGCGCTTCCATACGGCGCCGCCGAGACAGGTCCGATCGCGTTCCCGCCTCCCGTCGGGACAACCGGATGGCCGGGCAGGAAGGGCGCCAGGTGTTGCGCAACCACGATCGGCCCCATGCCAGGTCCGCCTCCGCCATGAGGAATGCAAAACGTCTTGTGGAGGTTGATGTGACAGACATCGGCTCCCAGCTCCGCGGGGCGGCACAGGCCCACCTGCGCATTCATGTTTGCTCCGTCCATGTACACGAGACCGCCGTTCTCGTGGACAATACTGCCGAGCTCTTTTATCGATTCTTCGAAGACTCCATGGGTGGAGGGATACGTGACCATGAGGGCGGCGAGGCGGTCGCGATGCTCGCCTGCTTTCGCACGCAGGTCGGCTACATCAATATTCCCTTTTTCGTCGCACCGGACGACGACCACCTGCATGCCTGCCATAACCGCGCTTGCGGGGTTCGTGCCGTGCGCTGATGACGGAATGAGGCAGACGTTGCGAACGGATCCACCCTTCGCTTCATGATACGCGCGGATCACAAGAAGGCCCGTGTATTCTCCCTGCGCCCCGGCATTGGGCTGGAGGGATACAGCAGCCAGGCCGGTAATGTCCGCCAACCATGAAGACAGCTCGCGGAATATCTCGTGGTACCCTTTTGCTTGATCCGCCGGAGCAAACGGATGAAGTTCGGAGAAGGCAGGCCAGGTGATCGGCATCATTTCAGCCGTCGCGTTCAGCTTCATCGTGCATGAGCCCAGGGGTATCATGCTGACGTTGAGCGCCAGGTCTTTCGCTTCCAGCATGTGCAGGTACCGCAGCATCTCCGTTTCCGAATGGTGTGCACTGAAGATAGGATGCTGAAGATACGGCGTTGTCCGTGCCAGAGGACCGGCGAAACCGGACGTCAGCGTGGCGGCGATTGCCGTGATGTCCTTCCGCCCTTTTGTGCCTCCGGAGAACACCGGAAGGAGATTGCCGAGCTCGGCGGGGGTGGACTGCTCGTCCAGCGTGACTCCCACGGTTCCGTCGTCGAAGTAGCGGAGATTGTAGCCCAGAGTTTCTGCGTACTTGCGGACTGCCTCTGCCTTAAGTCGCTGTGGACGGATCCGGATGGTGTCGAAGTACGTGTCATGGACGAGTGTGTGTCCGGCCTGACGGAGGGCTTCCGCGAGGATCCGCGTGTAGTCATGGATGCGTGTGGCGATCGTCCGGATTCCTTCCGGTCCGTGGTACACCGCATACATCCCGGCCATCACGGCAAGGAGGACCTGAGCGGTACAGATGTTGGACGTCGCTTTTTCCCTTCGGATATGCTGCTCGCGGGTCTGGAGCGCCATCCGCAGCGCCGGTTTCTGCTGCGCATCGATGGAAAGGCCGATGATCCGGCCGGGCATGTGCCGCTTGTTGGCGTCCCGCGTCGCGAGGTACCCCGCATGCGGTCCGCCGAAACCCATGGGAACGCCGAAGCGTTGCGCGCTGCCAACCACGGCATCGGCACCCAGTTCCCCGGGCGGCTTGAGCAGCGCAAGCGACAGGAGGTCGGCCGCAACACACACCTGGATGCCGGCGGCATGGGCCGACGCAATGAACGGAGTGTAGTCATACACGGCGCCATCACTGGCCGGATACTGCAGCAAAGCTCCGAAGAGGTCCGGCGTGAAGGCCAGGGTCCGGTGATCACCGACGGTGACCGTGATCCCGAGGGGCTTCGCCCGCGTCTTGAGGAGCGCTATCGTCTGAGGATGGCATTCCGCGGAGACGAAAAACGTGCTGTTTGCCGGGTGACCCTTGATTGCGTGGAACATCGCCATCGCTTCCGCCGCCGCAGTGGATTCATCCAGCAGCGAAGCATTCGCCACTTCCATACCCGTCAGGTCTATGATGACGGTCTGGAAATTCAAGAGTGCCTCCAAACGCCCCTGCGCTATTTCTGCCTGGTACGGGGTGTACGCCGTGTACCAGCCCGGGTTTTCCAGCACGTTGCGAAGGATGACCGGAGGAGTGATGGTACCGGCATAGCCCATGCCGATCAGGCTCCGGTAGCGGCCATGCATCCCGGCGAATCGCCTGGCCTTTTCCAGCATATGCTCCTCGGAAAGCGGTTCGCCGATCTGAAGCGGTTCTTCGGTTCTGAGGGAAGGCGGAATGACCGTCGCGATGAATTCGTCGAGCGACGCCACGCCGAGAGCTTCAAGCATGGCGGAGAGAGCATCGGGGCCCGGCCCGATATGGCGCCGCACAAAGGCGGCGTCGGGAGACAGGTTTATCGGCATAGGGGACAGTCGTCGGCGATTGTGAGTCGAGGGTTAGGCAGGATAGCCAAAATCATATGTTGAAGATACGGAGAACAGTTCTGATATTCAATCCGGCCCTGCTCTCAGACGATTCCTATTCTTGGGAAATCCCCGCATGCATTCATGCGAAAGTTGCGTTTAAGTTGTTTAAACCCCACCCCCACACGGGCATAGTATTTGAGCTTTTGCAGTCACCCTTCCACCAGGCGGAGAACGCTTCATGAAAAAGAAACCCAAGAAAACCAGGAAACCAGCCCTCAGGGGCCGGGACTACCTTTCCGTCGATGATTTTTCTGCGGCGGAGATTCGATCGTTGCTTGCCCTGACCGCGGACATCAAAGCTCATCCCAAACGGTACCGCAGTGCTCTGACCGGCAAAATGATGGCGTTGATTTTTGAGAAGCCATCGTTGCGCACCCGTACGACCTTCACCGTGGGGATCAAACAGCTTGGCGGCGATTCGCTCCTTCTCACGCCTGCCGATATCAACCTCGGCAAGCGCGAATCGGTCTACGACGTTGCGAAGAATCTCGAACGCATGGTGGATGGGATCATGATCCGGACGTTCGGCCACGACATCTGCACCGGCCTCGCGCATCACGCCTCCATCCCGGTGATCAACGGCCTGACCGATCTGGAGCATCCCTGCCAGGCGATGGCCGACATCTTCACCGTCATCGAGCATAAGAAAAACTTGAAACGCCTCAAGCTCAGTTACATCGGCGACGGGAACAACGTGGCCCACTCGCTGATGCTGATGGCGGCGAAACTCGGCACGACGGTGTTCGTGGCGACACCCGAGGGATACAAGCCGCGCCAGGATGTCCTGGACCGGGCGGTTGCGCTTGCACGGGAATCCGGCGGGCAGGTTGTCTGGACAGCGGATCCCGTCGAGGCCGCACGTGAAGCGGACATGATCTACACGGACACCTGGGCCAGCATGGGGCAGGAGTCAGAAGCGGATGAACGCCGGAGGATCTTCGCCCCGTATCAGGTGAACATGGCGCTCTTCTCACATGCAAAAGAGGATGCACTCTTCATGCATTGCCTGCCCGCGCACCGCGGACAGGAAGTGACGGATGAAGTGATCGATTCTCCGAACTCGGTGGTGTTCCAGGAGGCCGAGAACCGGTTGCACGCACAAAAAGCCATCATGCTGGAACTGCTCCGGGACTAATATGGGGAAGCTCATTCTTGTCGCGGTCGGCGGTAATGCCCTGATCAGAGCGGGGCAGAAGGGGACAGCGCAAGAACAGTTTGAGAACGCCGTCGAGACCGCGCAGGTCATCGTCCGGCTCATCAAGGCCGGGCATCGCGTAGTGCTCACACACGGCAACGGACCGCAAGTCGGCGCGATGCTCACCCGGACCGAGCTCGCGGCTGCTCATGCGTACCGTCTTCCCGTGGATTGCTGCGTAGCTGCTACACAGGGAGAGATCGGGTATGTGCTGCAGTATGCCATGTGGCAGGCGATGCAGCAGGAAGGACTCAAAGTCCCCGTGGTCTCGCTCATTACGCAGGTCCTTGTCGACGCAACCGATCCCGCGTTCAAGAAACCCACGAAGCCCATCGGACCGTTCTATACACGGGAAGTTGCGGAACGGTACCGGGACCTGAACGAATGGGTGATCGTGGAGGACTCTTCCCGCGGCTACCGCCGCGTGGTTGCTTCCCCCGAGCCCAGGGAAATCATCGAGCTGGAGGCTATCCGGGCTTGCGTGGACCGCGGGCTGGTGGTGCTTGCGGGTGGAGGCGGAGGAATCCCCGTGTTCAACGACCATGACCTTTCCAAAGGCGTGGAGGCAGTGGTCGACAAGGATCACACATCAGCGATTCTGGCGTCGCAGCTGCACGCCGACCTGCTGGTGATTTCCACCGATGTGGAACGGGTATGCCTGAACTACAAGAAGTCTTCGCAACGCATGCTGGAGAGCATGACGGTCAGTGACTGCAAAAAGTATCTGGCCGAAGGGCAATTCCCTCCGGGCAGTATGGGACCGAAAATTCACGCCGCCATGGTTTTTGTGGCCCGCGGCGGTACGGAAGCCATTATCACTAATCACGAGCACTTGCTTGACGCGGTGCACGGGCGGGGCGGAACGCACATTCTCCCCGATCCCGAAAACTGAGGAGAAGAGGTTATGCCGAAAAGACGTATTCTCATTATGGGTGCAGCGGGACGCGATTTTCACAACTTCAATACCGTGTATCGCGACAAGAAAAACTACGATGTCGTCGCCTTTACCGCCACGCAGATTCCGAACATCGCAGGGCGGAAGTATCCTGCCAAACTCGCCGGCCGGCTCTATCCGCGCGGGATACCGATCTTCCCGGAAACCGACCTTGTTCGCCTCATCAAGAAGTACCGCGTTGAAGAAGTTGTGTTCGCATATTCCGACGTCTCGTTCCAAACCGTTATGGAAAAAGCGTCGCTCGTGATCGCTTCAGGAGCGGATTTCACCCTGCTGGGCGCCGAACAGACGATGCTGAAGTCCAGAGTCCCTGTGGTGGCCGTGGTCGCAGTCCGCACCGGGGCCGGCAAGAGCCAGACGTCGCGGCGGGTGTGCCACACGCTGCGCAGCCGCGGACTGCGCGTCGTGGCCGTGCGCCATCCGATGCCCTATGGCGACCTGGTCAAACAGAAAGTGCAGCGCTTTGCTTCCATCCAGGACCTTCACACGCATCACTGCACGGTGGAAGAAATGGAGGAGTACGAACCGCACATCGTGGAAGGAACGATCATTTATGCGGGCGTGGACTATGAAGCCATCCTGCGGCAGGCGGAAAAGGAAGCCGACGTCATCGTATGGGACGGAGGGAACAATGATACGTCCTTCTACAAACCAGACCTGACCATCACGGTGGTCGACCCGCACCGGCCGGGACACGAACGATCATACTATCCCGGTGCAACCAATGTGCGTATCGCGGACGTCATTGTTGTCAACAAAGTGGATTCCGCGCCGCGTGAGGGCGTGGAAGCGGTGGTGAGCAGCATACGCGAGATGAATCCGCGCGCAACGATCGTGCAGGCGGCCTCGCCCATCTCCGTGGAAGATCCCGGCGTGATCCAGGGCAAGAAGGTGCTGGTCATCGAAGACGGACCCACCCTGACGCACGGCGATATGCAATACGGCGCCGGAATGCTTGCGGCAAGAACGTTCGGTGCATCGGAAATCATCGACCCGCGGCCGTACGCGGTGCAGAGCATCGCAGAGACCTATGCGAAGTACCCGTCAACGGGAACGCTCCTGCCTGCGATGGGCTACGGGAAGGCGCAAATGAAGGACCTGGAAGAAACGATCCGGCGGGTCCCGTGCGATGCAGTGGTCATCGGGACACCCATCGACCTTCGCAGAGTCATCTCGATCGAAAAACCTTCGGTCCGGGTGACCTATGTTTTGGAAGAAACGACCACACCTGATCTTCCGGCAATACTTCAAGGTGTCTTGAAGCGAAAGAAGCCCGCCAGGGGTCGATGATTCTCGCCCGGTGACGATGTTGCGATCTTCCGCCCGGTTGCTGAGCATGGCAACCGGGCGGGTCGTTCATGCCGGGAATACCGCCTTGTCGGTGCGGATTGTACCCTTTCTCCGAATTCCGTATATTGCCTCATGACCCACCCGGAACTCGTTCTTATCCTGGACTATGGATCCCAGTATTCGCAGCTGATTGCCCGGCGCGTCAGAGAAGCAGGGGTGTATTCGGAGTTGCATCCCTTCAATCTCACGGTTGACCGGATCAAAGAACTCCGTCCCAAGGGGACCATTCTCTCCGGGAGCCCGCACAGCGCGTACGACGAAGGTGCGCCGATCTCGTCCCCTGAACTCTTCGAACTTGGCATACCGATCCTGGGCATCTGCTACGGTCTGCAGCTGATCGGCTACCAGTTGGGGGGAGAGGTGGACAAGGCCGCGCGCAGGGAATACGGACAGGCGACTCTCCGTCTGGACGACGAAACCGATCTCTTCGCAGATCTTCCCGAGCAGGCACGGGAGGGGATGACTGTCTGGATGAGCCATGGCGATCATTTGACCCGCCTCCCTCCGGGCTTCGAAGCGATTGCCCACACGGACAACGCTCCCATCTGTGCGATTCGCAACCCCCGGAAACGCATTTATGCGGTCCAGTTCCATCCCGAAGTGGTGCATACTCCCCACGGGAAGCTCGTGCTACGGAACTTCCTCTATAGAATCTGCGGTTGTGTTGGTGGCTGGAGCCCGTCCGCGTTCATTCAGCAGACGGTCGAAGACATCCGGAGGCAGGTCGGAGAAGGGAGGGTGATCTGCGCGCTCTCCGGCGGCGTGGATTCTTCTGTCGCCGCAGTGCTTCTGCACAAGGCAATCGGCAAGCAACTGCAGTGTGTGCACATCAACAACGGATTGATGCGGCTGAACGAGTCGGAAAACGTCGTGCGCACGTTCCGGGATACCTATGCCATCCCGCTCGCCTATGTGGACGCCACCGACAGATTCCTGGAAAAACTGCGGGGGGTAACGAATCCGGAACGGAAACGGAAGATCATCGGCAAGCTCTTCATTGATATCTTTGAGGAAGAAGCCAGGAAACATGGGCGGGCTGACTTCCTCGCGCAGGGCACGCTGTACCCCGACGTCATCGAATCGGTCTCCTTCCGTGGCCCTTCGGTGACCATCAAGTCGCACCACAACGTCGGCGGACTGCCCAAGCGAATGAAACTCAAGCTCATCGAGCCGTTCCGTGAGCTTTTTAAGGATGAAGTGCGCGCCGTAGGGCTTGAGCTCGGATTGCCGGAAGATCTCATCTGGCGTCAACCCTTCCCGGGACCTGGCCTTGCAGTGCGCGTGCTCGGAGGCATTACCGCAGATCGACTGGATCTCCTCAGGAGGGCGGATGCGATCTTCATGGACGAGGTCAGGAAAGCGGGATTGTACCGGGAGATCTGGCAGGGCTTCGTCGTCCTATTGCCGGTGAAATCCGTGGGCGTCATGGGGGACGGGCGCACATACGAGAACGCAGTGGCAATCCGGGCAGTCAGCAGCGTCGACGGCATGACCGCGGATTGGTACCGCATTCCTCATGACGTGTTGGCGACGATTTCCTCTCGCATTACCAATGAAATACGGGGGATCAATCGCGTGGTTTTCGATATCAGTTCGAAACCACCTTCAACCATCGAATGGGAATAGTCCCCGTGCCAAGGTGCCGGTGGACGATCCCCGAGTTGCGGACCCCGTCGTGAAAAAGTACTTCTCCTTTGTCAAGATAGAGCACACCCTCTTCTCGCTCCCCCTGGTGTACGCAGGCGTGTTCCTCGCTTCCCGCGGCGCCTTTCCCGGATGGAGACCGCTTCTGCTGGTGCTCGCTGCGGCAACGGGCGCACGCACCGTTGCCTTTGCGCTGAACAGGATCATCGACCGGCGCATTGACGCGCGGAATCCGCGCACGGCCTTGCGGGATCTGCCGAGCGGCCGGATGACCCTTGGTGAAGCCCTGGGAGTGTTGTCAGCCGGCCTCTGTCTCTACTTCGGTTCGGCGTATCTGCTCTCGTTCTTCTGCTTTGTGATGTCGCCGATCCCGCTCGCCGTCTTCCTGGTGTACCCGACGATGAAGCGCTTCACGCCGCTGGCTCACTTCGGCGTAGGCCTCGGCCTTTCCATGGGGCCGTTGGGTGGATGGTTTGCGATTTCTCCATCGTTTGAAAGCATGGTGACGCCTCTGCTGCTTTCCCTGTTTACACTTCTCTGGGTTGCCGGCTTCGACATCATCTACGCCACGCTGGATGAAGAGTTCGACCGCAAGGAATCCCTGTTCTCCTTCCCGTCCAGGTTCGGCCGCGAACGCGCCCTGCGGTATTCCGGCTACCTCCACCTCGCGGCGTTTGTCGTGCTTGTGTTCCTCTTCCTGCAGTCCGCCCTCTCGCTGGTTGCGCTCCCGCTCCTTCTCCTGACTGGACTGCTTCTCCTGCTGGAGCAGAAACGTGCGGAGGATGTGGAGCTGGCGTTTTTCAAGATCAACGCGGTCGCGGGCTTTTCGGTCCTGGCCATGGTTCTCGTGGGAGTCTGGATATGAAAATCGTCGTAGGCATCACGGGCTCGTCCGGTGCCATCTATGCGCTGGACTTCCTGAAGAAGTGCCAGTCCAGCACGTATCTCATCGTCAGCAAGTGGGGAAAGGTGCTGCTCCGGGACGAACTGAAGATGAGCGAGAAGGATTTGACGCCCTTGGTGGCACGATCCTTCTCGGACGACGACCTGACTGCTCCGCCGGCTTCCGGATCCAACAGGTTCGACGCATTCGTCATCATTCCCGCGTCCACTTCCACCATCGGCAAGATCGCCTCGGGATTGGGCGACACGCTCATCACGCGCACCGCCCAGGTGTGTCTGAAGGAACGCTATCCCCTGATCATTTGTGTCCGGGAAACGCCGCTCTCGACGCTGACGCTGGAGCAATGCGCGCGCCTCTCCTCCTACGGGGCAACCATCATGCCCATCTCGCCTCCCCTCTACCACGTACCGGATTCCGTCGAGGAGTACGTAAGCGCGTTCACCGACAAAGTCCTTGGAACCCTCGGCCTCAAGCGGAGTCCCGGATGGCGGGAAGAGGAGTTCACGTGAATCCCGCAGATTTCCGGACGATGGGAGACTTCGCGCGGTTCCTGGAAAAGGTGGGCGAGCTCCACCGCGTGCGCGAAGAAGTGGATCCTCATCTGGAAATCACGGAGATTGCCCGGCGTTCAATCAAGGAACGGCGGCCGGCCCTGCTCTTTGAACGCGTCAAGGGATCACCGTATCCCGTGCTCGTCAACGCGCTGGCCAGCGACAAACGCTGTGAACTGGCTCTGCAAAAACACCCGGAGCAACTCGGGGACGAGCTCATCAGGTTTCTGGGAGACGTGCTTCCCCCCAAACCGTCTTCGGTCATGAAGCACAGACAGCTTGCGCGCAGGTTCCTGTCGGCCCCGGTGAAACGGGTGCGCACGGGCATCGCCCGCGAGGTGGTCGAGCAACCCAACCTGAACACGCTCCCGATCCTGACCTGCTGGCCCGACGACGGCGGCAGATTCATCACGCTCCCGCAAGTGATCACCTACGATCCGCGGACCGGAAAACGGAACATGGGTATGTACCGGATGCACGTGTTCGACGGATCCACGACCGGGATGCACTGGCAGATTCAGAAGGGAGGAGGATTCCATTACTACCAGGCCGAGAAGATGGGGAAGACCCTGGAGCTTGCGGTGGCCATCGGCACGGATCCGGCCCTGCTCATGGCGACGATCGCCGCTCTGCCTGAGAATATCGACGAAGCAATGTTCGCGGGTTTCCTCCGGGGGAAACGCACGGAGTTCACCAGAGGGTTAAGCATCGGCATCGACGTTCCGGCGCATGCGGAGTTTCTCCTTGAAGGGATCGTGCGTCCGGGCGAACGGCGCATGGAAGGTCCCTTCGGCGATCACTTCGGCCATTACTCTCACGCCGCGGAGTTCCCCGTCTATCACGTGACTGCGCTGACGCACAAACGCGATCCCATCTATCCCGCGACGGTCGTCGGCATCCCGCCGATGGAAGACAAGTTCATGGGCGACGCCACGCAGATGATCCTCGGACCCCTCGCCCGGTTGCTCCACTCGGAAATTACCGGCATGTGGGCCTACTACGAGGCAGGGTTCCATAACCTGCTTGTCGTCGCGGTGGACCAGCGGTACGGCAAAGAAGCGATGAAGACCGCGCTGGGCCTCATGGGGATGTCGCAACTCTCCCTGACGAAGAGTCTCGTCCTTGTGACGGAAGGGGTGAACGTGAGGGATTTTGGGGCAGTGATGAAGGAAATCCGGGATCACTTCGACCCCCACTATGATTTTGTCCTTCTGCCCAAGGTGCCCATGGACACGCTCGACTTCACCAGCTTCACCATGAACCTCGGCAGCAAGATGATTCTGGATGCGACACGAAAAGCCCGGCCCGCTCCTGCGACGGCGCGCAAACAACAGCTGCCGGACCAGGAGACCATCCGTTCGTTGCGCAATGAGGATTCGGCGATCGTCGAAACCCGTTTCGTGCATGATACACTCCTGCTGGTGAAGGTCCGCTCGGACGCGAGAAGGGTCATTGGGAAACTGGTCAGCCATCCGGCCCTCAAAGGCGTGACCATGATCGCCGCTGTGAGCGAAGACGTGGATCTGCAGGACAGGGAAAACTACATTTGGGGGGTGTTCACGAGGTTCGATTGCGAGCGGGACATCCTGTTCACACACCAGGAACTTATTGGCATCAGTCCGGTTTACAGAGGTGTACTGGGCATCGACGC
>JADLEA010000435.1 GCA_020846365.1 Bacteroidota bacterium | reverse complement strand
TCTCGAACTTCAAGCTGCGCGAGAAGATGCCGATCGGCTGCCGGGTGACGCTCCGCCGGACGGTCATGTATGAGTTCCTCGACCGCTTCATCAGCGTGACGGTCCCCCGCATCCGTGACTTCCGCGGGCTGCCCGACACGTCGTTCGATGGACGCGGCAACTACACGATCGGGATCAAGGAACATACGATCTTCCCGGAGATCGACGTGGACAAGATCGCGCGGATCTTCGGCATGGACATCACATTCGTCACGACCGCGCGGACGGACGAGGAGGCGCAGGAACTGCTGCGCGCCTTCGGCATGCCGTTCGTGAAGCGGCAGGAAGTACTCGAGACACCGAAAGCATAATCTGACAGGAGCTGTCCCACATGGCAAAGACCAGTTCAAAGGCCCGGCAGGCGAAGCGCGAACGACTCGTGGCGAAGTATGCCGCACTGCGCAAGGAGCTCAAAGAGAAGGGTGATTACGCCGGTCTCCAGGCATTGCCCCGGAACAGCAGCCCGACGCGCCTGCACAACCGGTGCATCATGACGGGACGCCCGCGCGCCTACATGCGCAAGTTCGGGATCTCGCGCATCTCCTTCCGTGACCTTGCGTTGGAAGGAAAGATCCCCGGCGTGCGCAAGGCGAGCTGGTAAGAGGTACGGGACTAACCACGTTTACAGTGTGAGTTGCAGGAGAATGACCTTATGACAATGACCGATCCCGTCGCCGACTATCTGACCAGGCTGCGGAACGCCCTTCAGGCAGGCCACAAGCGAGTGGATGTGCCGGCTTCGAACCTGAAGCGTGAGATGACCAAGCTGCTGGTGGAACACCAGTATGTTGCCGGGTTCACCGAGCTGAAGGAGACCGCCCAGGGCGTGATCCGGATCCAGTTGAAGTATCAGGATACCAGGCCGGTCATCGCCGGACTGAAGCGCGTGAGCCGTCCGGGCCTGCGCAAGTACGTGGATGCGGATGCCATTCCCCGGGTATTGGGTGGACTCGGCATCGCGATCATCTCGACGTCGAGGGGTCTGATGACCGACCGGCAGGCACGCGATGCGCGCGTCGGCGGCGAAGTTCTGTGCGAAATCTGGTAACGAAGGAGAGACCACCGTGTCACGGATTGGAAAGAAACCTATCCCCGTTCAGCAGGGGGTAAAAGTGCAGGTTGCGGAGCGCGAGGTGACCCTCACGGGCCCCAAGGGAACGCTGAAAGCAGCGGTCCATCCCAACCTCAGCCTCGAGATGGCCGACGGCCAGCTCCAGGTGAAACGCCATTCGGAAGCGAAGGGCGACCGCGCACTGCATGGACTGTGGCGCGCATTGCTGCAGAACATGATGGTCGGCGTGTCCACCGGCTATTCCCGCAAACTCGAACTCGTCGGCGTCGGGTACCGTGCCGAAATGACGGGCAAGCGTCTCCAGCTGCTGCTCGGCTTCTCCCACCCGATCCTGTTCGTTCCGCCCGGTGGGATCGAGATCACAGCGCCGACCCAGACCAGCATCCTCATCAGCGGCATCGATAAGGCATTGGTCGGACAGGTGGCAGCCAAGATCCGTTCCTTCCGTCCGCCCGAGCCGTACAAGGGCAAGGGCGTCAAGTATGAAGGCGAGCATATCCGCAGGAAGGCCGGTAAGGCCGCTGCTGCGGGCGGGGCCAAGTCATAATCACAGGTCTGCACCGGGAGTATTATTCGTATGATCACCAAGAAAAAATTGGAGCATCGCCATCGGACGAAGAAGCATATCCGTCTGCACCTTGCGGGATCGGCTGAGCGCCCCCGCCTGACGGTCTTCCGCAGCCTGAAGCACGTGTATGCGCAGCTTGTGGACGACGACCAGGGGAAGACCCTGATCGGGGTGTCGGACCTGACGGAGGAACTGGCGGAGCAGGCGAAGGCAGCAAAGGGACAGGTGGCCGTCGGGAAGTTGGTGGGGCAGCTGGTCGCCCGCCGTGCGAAGGAAAAGAACATTGCGCAGGTAGTGTTTGACCGTAACGGTTTTCGGTACCATGGCGTGATCAAGGCCGTGGCCGATGGCGCCCGCGAGGGCGGCCTGAAGTTCTAAGGCGCCGCACGCGTCGGGACCCGGTTCACTGTCGGGTCGTCTAATGGCAGGACAGCGGCCTTTGGAGCCGTGAGTAGAGGTTCGACTCCTCTCCCGACAGCAGTGCGAAACGACAACAGTTAACCATGTGGTACGTTGCGAGGGACATCGGTGGCACGAATCAAAGCGAGTGAACTCGAACTCAAGGACAAACTCGTCCACATCAATCGCGTCGCAAAGGTCGTCAAAGGCGGCCGGCGCTTCAGCTTCAACGCGATCGTCGTGGTCGGGGATGGCAAGGGCCATGTCGGTATCGGGCTCGGCAAGGCCAATGAAGTTGCCGATGCGATCGCCAAGGGCGTGGATGATGCCAAGAAGGGCGTCACCCAGGTCCCGATCCTCCGGGGCACCATCCCGCATCCGATCATCGGGCGCTACGGTGCGGCACGCGTGATGCTCAAGCCGGCCTCTCCCGGTACGGGACTCATCGCCGGCGGCGGCGTGCGTGCTGTGCTGGAATCCGCAGGCGTCCGCGACGTGCTCACAAAATCCATGGGCTCATCGAATCCCCACAACGTGGTGAAGGCCACGATGGACGCCCTCACACGGCTGGTGGATGCACGTACCGTTGCGAAGCGGCGCGGCATGGACCTGAAGGGCCTCTTCGGCACCACGGCCGCGGCCCCAACACCGTAAGAGAGGACGAGACGACGATGGCAGATATGCTGAAGATCACACAGACCCGGAGCATCATCGAACAGTTGGAAGCCGCGAAGCGCACGATCAAGGCGCTCGGGCTCGGCCGGCC
>JADLEA010000434.1 GCA_020846365.1 Bacteroidota bacterium | reverse complement strand
TGCTCGAAGCGGAAGTAATTGATGTTGCCGGTGCTCTGGAAATGCCGGACAATGCGGTCCATCCAGTTCACGAAGGTATTGTTCACCATCAGCAGGGTGTCCATGCCTGTGGCCCGGCAGTCGACGGCCTTCCCTGCGCCGAGGTTCGACGATCCGTTGTACCCCATGTTGGCAAAGACGCAGTTCGTGATCTTGATGTTCCTCACGGCACTACTTGTGCGGACATGGTTGCCGCTGGCATTGGACAGCACGCAGCTATCGAGCGTGATGCTGAAGCCCGATGCCTGGAAATCAAAGAGTGCGCCCTGTAGCTTGGCGAGTTTTTCCGGAAGGGCCTCGTAGTACCCGCAGACTGCAACGTTTTTCACCCATACGTTTCCCCTCGCCCGAACGAAGTACCCGGGAATCGTCAGCGTGGTCGCATTCTCGTACAGGTAAACGATCGGTCTGGGGACATTGCCGACGGTGTCATTGGCCGTCAACCTGAAGGTCCACCCGATGTTCGTCATGACGGCATCGGACACATACACCTTGCCGCGCGTCAGTACGTACACCGCATTGGTGTCTCTTCTCGTCCCGTTTGCCAGGGTATCGCCCATGATGAACTGATTGATGAAGCCGGTGTCCGGAACCCGGACAGGATTCTGACTGCTGGCTCCTGAGGGCACGAGGATCAGTACGGCCAGGAAGAGAACAACAAAAGCGTGAAACGTGCGCATAACACCCTCCTCTGGTTAGTGAATAGGCAACGCCATACAAGCGACAGCTAGTGAATTACACAGCGCAAAGTCACGGTACAGCCGGCAGAGCGATCAGAACTCCACCCTGACCCCCAGGTCTCCGGTCAACCCGTATTGCTGGCTCGAACGAAGCACTTCCCAGTTCTCCACGCGGTTCGTCGAGTACACCTCCTCTTCAACGCTCGTGAAGTTGTTCAGGTTGAAGAAGACGGAGATGTTCGGCGTCACCCGCTGTCTCAGGGAAAGATCCCAGCGGGAGAAATCCTTCACGACGGGATCGCTCCGGCGGCCCGCGGAGTATGATCTGTTGTATTCACCCTGGAAGAACACCGAGATCCTGCCGGAGAAACCGCCCAGATCGTACCCGAGCGCAACGTTGCCGAAGAACTCCGGCTGCCCCTCCAGTTTCTGCTTGGATTCGATGAGCCGTGATGTGTACTGCGGCAACGGGAACGGGATGGGGGGAACAATGGCGTACGTGGTATCCACCCGGTAGCCAAGAACCCAGGTTTCCGAGCGCACGATCGAGAGGTTGTAGCTGAGCACGATGTTCGACAGCAATCCGGGCAGGAAACCCAGGTTCGCCTGGTGCTCGACCTCGAATCCCCAGACCTTAGTCGGCTTCGAGCTGTTGACCGAGTACGTCAGCGTGATTGGAGCCCCTGTAGCCAGATCCGGACGCCAGGTGATGCCGAGCGTGTCAAGCAATGAACTGGGGTTCCCCGGCTTGTAGTCCCCGATGATGCCGGAGACGGTGTGGAACATGTCGTCGATCTGGCGGTAGAAGGCGGAGACCGTGAAGAGGCCGATTTCATTGCCGAAGAGCGATGTATTTGCCTCAAAGTTCCACGCCCTGGCGTTCTTGAGTTCCGGGTTGCCGATGACGAGGATGGACCGCGGGCTCGTCACGCGCGAGACCATCTTCTCAAATCGGGTGTTGTAGTCGGGCCGGGCAATGGCGCGGTACGCCGCAAAGCGCATCGTCATGAAGTCCAGAGGCCTCACGGTGAGGTGGAAATTCGGAAGCCAAAGAGTCTCGTTGTAATGCGACGTCGTGTCCAGCAACTTCCCCGTCGTCGGGAAGCCGCTGAGCGCTGACGCGACATACTTGGCCATGTAGTCGTTCGACTCGTTCTCCACGCGGACGCCCGCTATGAGTGTGGCAAGCGTGCCGATGTTCAGCGTGTTCATGATGTACCCAGACCCCACGCGTTCCACGATGTCGTAATAGTCTGCGCCCTGCTCCGGATCGTCGTAGTATTCGGATTGCGTTCCGATCGCATTGACCCCCCGCCTGTTCAATTCATACCACTCCCTGAGGGCATCCTTGTTTACCATGGGATACAGGCTGTACTTCTCGTACAGATCCCTTCGTGCAGGCGTGGCGTCAAGGAAGTTGGTGAGGAGGACGAGACTCCCGACCATCTGCAGGTTCTGGAACCGCGTGCCTGCAAAATTCTTCGGTGCAATTGTCCCGTCATCGGTTCGCGTGAAGTTCTGATAGTACCCCAGCCAGTACGGCGCGAGATCCTCGTCGGATTCTTTGAACCGGTTCTTGAGCCGGTACTTGGCTCCGACCTTCAGCTCACCGGAGAACATGTCGCCCAGAGCGTATTTCTTGACAACATCCAGGAAGGCGGTTTTTTCCCTGTCGGAGTTCTTTTCCTTCCGGAAGAACGCACTGTCCAGTTGTGCTTTCGCGAAGTTGTTGTAGGCGTACTGAATGAAGTTTTCCGGCGGCGAGGACCGTACCCATTCGGGGACCGGACGCATCCCTGCAGAGTCGGAGATAGATGCCTCCGTGAAGACCATGCGGTAGTTGTAGGGGTGGTCGGTCTTCGATTCCGCAAACGAAAGACCCCAGGTAAGGTTCAGATCCAGCAGCGTGTTGTCGCCCCGGATGGAGCTACTGAACGTGCTTACATCCTGCTCCCTGTCCCATGCCACGTAGTTCAGCCCGGCGCCGGTGAGGGGGTAGTTGCGGGTGTAGTTGGTATATTTGCGGCTGGTCTGGCTGAAGTGGTTGTTGAACCTGATGGAGCCGCTGTCCGGCGTGTTCAGGTCGAGCAGAAGGCCGACGCCGCTTCGCTCCCGGAGCTCATGGGTGTACTGAAGCGTGAGGTCGTCATATCGCCAGCCCGGTCCCCCCAGGCTTGCCTGCCCTGCAATGTCCAGGCTGAACTGCTCATTGCTCCGGTTGCGCCGCTCGACGTTCCCCGTCACCTGTACGCCGAGCACATCGTCAAAAAACCGCTCGCCATACCTGCCATTGAAATCGTATTGCCCCAGCTCATCATCCAATTTGTTGTAGGCGCCCTTTGCGTCGAACCGGATGAGGCGTGTGGACGGCGCCTTCCGCGTCACCAGGTTGATGCTGCCTGCGATTGCATCGCCGTCCTTGTCTGGTGTCAAGGCCTTGAACAGCTCAACGCCGGAGAGCGTCCCCTGCGAGAAGGTACTCAGATCGACGCCGCGGGAGTCGGCGTCCGTGGGAGGAATCCTGACGCCGTCGATGGTGAAGGTCGTGAACTTGTCGCTCATGCCACGGAGGATGACTTTGTTCGCCTCCCCGCCGGAACGTATGATGGAAACGCCGGGAAGTCGTCCGATGGCCTCGGCCGCGTTGGCATCCGGAAGCTCTTTGATCTTTTCCTCGGAGATGACATTCACGATGGTATTGGAGGTGATCTGCTGGTTGATGGCCGCCTCCTGACCCCGCACCTGTGCCGTCACGAGGACTTCCTGGCCTTCGATCACATCCGGCATCACGCTGACATTGACGAGAACTTCTCCCTCGGCCGGGACGGTTACCGGCACCTCTTTCGTCTGCGCGCCGACGTAGGAGATGCGGAGGATTCGCGCTCCGGCGCCGACATTCTGAATCCGGTACTTGCCGTAGATGTCCGTCGCGGCCCCGAGGGCGGTACCTTTCACAAGGATGTTCGCGCCGACCATGGCGTCGCCGGATGCGGAATCGGTCACCATGCCTCTGATCGTTCCCTGGGCAAGTAGCAGAGACGGGGAGACAACGAGGAAAGCCAGAACAGCAAACACAGTCTTCATAGCGCCGCTCCTTTGCGCTTGACTCATGAGGTGTACACTACACATTCGCAGGACGAGGCCCCGCGGTGAAATGCGGTAGAGGCATCGTTCACACTGACGGTCCGCAGAGAGAACTCCGGCGATTCGGTTGTCCGGATGCTGCGGCATGAGACGGATGACCAGATTCTCGCATTCTACTCATTAGATGTGGGATTCTAGCGAATTCCTACTGATGGGGCCGCCGGTTGAACTCGAGGTGCGTTTTCGAGCCGCGCCCCGGAGGGGTGCGGGGACTCGTGTGGCGGTCCGCCTGGTTGACCGAAGGAAAGTTAACGTTGAGTTCATCGTTAACTTTGACGTTTAAGTATACGGAATTGAAATGACCGTGTCAAGTGTAAAAACAAGGTTGGGGAAAAAAACAGGAATTAGGCGCGTTCCTACGCGGAACTCTCCTCCGCCTCTAACGCTCTCTTGCTCATCCGCTTCCGGACGTCGGCGTTCAAATGCCGCTTCCGCAACCGGATGCTGTGCGGCGTGACCTCCACGAGCTCGTCGTCCCCGATCCACTCGATCGCCTGCTCCAGCGTCATGAGCCTCGGCGGCTCCAGACGCACCGCTTCGTCAGACCCCGAAGCACGCATGTTGGTCAACTGCTTCGTCTTGCACACGTTCACCGTCATGTCGTGCTCTCTGGAATTCTCACCCACCACCATCCCCTCGTACACCTTCGTCCCCGGCTCAATAAAGAAGACCGATCGCTCCTGAAGCTTCCACATCCCGTATGCCACCGCCTCGCCGGTCTCCATCGCCACCATTGCCCCCTTCGTCCGATGCGACATCTCCCCCCTGTATGGATCATACCCGTGGAAAT
>JADLEA010000433.1 GCA_020846365.1 Bacteroidota bacterium | reverse complement strand
TTCAGGGATGCGAGATTACAAACTGTGTCATCGTTGCTGAGGTATTCGCTACACGGATTGCTCGCATTGATTCGGCCTTGAGCCGGGGTGGTATGCCAATCATTGATCAGCGTGTCGTACTGAATGCCTGGGTCGGCGCAGTGCCAGGCGGCGGTGCAGATCTGATCCCATAGGTCGCGTGCGCGAATTTCTTTGGCGATTGTCTGGTCTGTCCGTTTCTTCAGCGCCCACATCCCATCAGCTTCCATGCAAGCGAGGAAGTCTTAGGTAATGCGGACACTATTGTTGGCATTTTGGCCCGTGACGGATTGATAGCCTTCGCCTTCCCATCCCAAGTCATACGTTGAAAATGCAAACGTTCCAGAGTGGGTGGCTGTGAGTTTGAGCGCGCGTTGTATATAGGCTTCCGGAATCCGGTGTTCCCGGGCTTCGTTCAGGACATGGGCGAGTTCTGGGTTGTTGGTGGGGTTGGTCTCAAGCAGCACGTCGTCGGCCACGGACATCCAGGCACTCTCCATGATGCGATTCAGGAGGGACGCACATAGGTGTGAGCCTACCATCAGGGCAGCGACTTTTTGTTCTTCCTGCACTTTCAGATGAATAAAGGCTTCGATATCCGGATGGTCGATGTTTAAGATGACCATCTTGGCGGCGCGGCGGGTGGTTCCGCCCGACTTGATGGCTCCGGCGGCGGCATCGCCGATTTTGAGCCACGACATGAGTCCAGAGGACGTACCTCCGCCGGAAAGTCGTTCCCCGTGTCCACGGAGATTGGAAAAATTAGTGCCGCTTCCGGATCCGTATTTGAACAGACGTGCTTCACGAGCCCACAGATCCATGATTCCGCCTTCATTGACCAGGCTATCGTTGACGGATTGGATATAACAGGCGGATGCCTGGGGACAGATATAGGCGGTTGAGAGTTCTTCGGTGACCCCCGTCTGGAGGTTATGGCGCCAGAGTCCTTGCGGTTCTCCTTTGATGCCATAGGCATGATAGAGGCCGGTATTGAACCACTGCGGAGAGTTCGGTGCGCCGATTTGATGGCTGAGCATGAATTGCATTTCATCAGTGTAGGCGCGAGCATCCTCTTCATTCGAAAAGTAGCCGTATTGTTTCCCCCAATACATCCAGCAGTTGGCCAATCGTTGAAAAACCTGTCTGGCATCGCATTCTCCGCCAAGGGTGCCATCTGGTTGTTGCACACCAGTTTTCCGCATGTACTTGGTGCCGAGAATGTCAACCGCGATTTGGGACCAGGTTTCGGGAGCTAAGATGGTCTTCGCGTGATTGCCTTCTCCCCGCTGTTTCGGGGTGCGTTCGACATAGCGCTGGTCCGCGTACGGTGTCTGGAGGGATTTGGTGAAGTAGCGTGGAATATGCATGGGAGACTCCTTTTTCTGTTGCAGTTCGCGTGGTTCCTAAGATGGTTGTGATGGATATAGTGTGTGAGAAGCGTTCGGTCTTGGCTCTGTATCTCGGGGAAACCGTATTAGTGAAGGAGACCCTTTTTGGTGAAAGGAGACCTTCCAATGGTTGCGAGCACAGAAATGCCTGGTGATGATCCTGGC
The DNA here is from genome assembly GCA_020846365.1 of Bacteroidota bacterium. GTDB lineage: Bacteria > Bacteroidota > Ignavibacteria > UBA10030 > UBA6906 > JAGDMK01. The sequence continues at coordinate 4,594 of JADLEA010000433.1, read as the reverse complement.
GCCTCGGACAGTCGTCCGACGTCGATGGACCGGTTGTTGGAGATTAATCGACAGGGCACTCCGAAAGCCTTGTGGCCCGGGCGAACAGTCTTTGGTTTTGGCGCACGGATGAACGTTGAGCCGATTGAAGAAGGATTGATTGATATGGCCGATGCCGATCGGGCCGGCCATGTAGGGTGTCTGGGGACAACCCGTTGCGGCAAGAGCCGTTTGATCGAAGCGGTGATGGAACAAGATATTCGAAAGAATTACTCCGTGGTCGTGTTTGACCCCAAAGGAGATCAGGAACTGTTCTCGAAGTTTGTTCAAGTCGCGGCTGAGTGTGGCCGACTGGAAGATGTGATGATGTTGACTCCGATCTTCCCTGATTATTCGGTCTATTTGGATCCGTTGTCCGATTACTTTATGGAAGAAGAATTGGTGAATCACATTTACAGCATTCTGCCCGGGAAAGACTCGCCGCAAGCGGAGTTCTTTACGGGTACAGCTGAAAGTGTGGGCCACTCGATTATCAGTGCCTTGACCCGTCTTTCTCGAGCTCGTGGCGAACGTGTCCCCTTGACGTTTGATGATATTAAGAAACGAATTGGGCATGATGATCTGAAACGATTGTCGGAGAGTCTGTCGATGCTGCCGAATACGGAAGATTTGCGACATACGATTGACTCGTTTACCTCGAATCCTGCGCTCCAGGACTACTACACGAAGATCTCCGGTTCGCTGCGGGACGGAATGCTGAAACTGACGATGGGCAATACCGGACGGATTATTGGCAAAGCCCGGACGAATCCATTTATTCAGCGGTTGGAACGGGGACAACGAGTGCTGTTCTTTTGCACATTGGGCAGTATGCTTACCTCGCGGGTGTCGTATGTTGTGGCCAAGGTGTTTGTGTCCATGATTCAGTCGTTGGCGGGTCGTATGTTTGCGCGTGGTTCGAAGCTGGCTGTGCCCCTGTGCCTGCATTTGGACGAAGGCCATAACGTCTTGTATCCGGGCATTCACGAGTTGTTTGCCAAAGCCGGCGGGGCCAACATTTGGGTGCATTTGTATACTCAGTCGAAAGCCCAAATTGAACGTGAAGCGGGACATTTGTCCGCGCAGAGCATCATTGACAGTATCAACACGTGGACCTACTTCCGTTTGAATCATCCTGAAACAGCGCATCATGTGCAGGAAACGAGTCCTGTCGTGGATCGACAAGAAGCCGTTATTTCTCTCGGAGCTGGTGTGACGTTCCGGGGTATGAAGCAACGACAAATCCAGCAAGATAAAGTGATTTCGCTGCCCGACCGGTGTTTCTATTTCCGCGGACGAGAGATGGAATGCAAAGGGCAGACATTGGATGTCTATCCGCCGTATGTGCGCGTGAAGTTTCCACATGTTACGAATGAGGGGTCGCTGTCTGGGGTGATCCCCCCGTCAACGTGACCCATTGGGACTCCTTCTGATTCAGTTCGCGCAGCCTGGTGACGGACTCTCGTGTCAGCATCCCCAAGAATTGGCCGGCTTCATAGACGAGCAGACGCGGCGATGCGGTGAGGAGCATTTGGTCGAACGCCTCATTGATCGACGCATTCGGGTGAATCAGAATTTCATTGCTGATCGGCTCGATCAGCGTCCGAATCGGGGTCTGCGAATCACTATTCCAGTCTGGATGGAGACGGAGGGTGTTGTAATGCAAGTGTCCAATAACTTCGCCTTGTCTGATAGCCGGGAAGTGATGATATCCGTATCGTAGAAAGAGGTCTTTGACCTCTTGAACCGTCTGGGTTTCTGACACACACAGGACATGGGAGCGCGGGATCATGATGGTTGAGACTCGTCCCGTGAGGCGATGGCTGAACTCCACGCTGTGATGTTGGCCGTCAGAGACCATGCGTAAAATGATCCCCCCAATCATCAGCCAAAAGGTGCTCCATTGCAGAAAGAGTCCGATGACACCGACGAGCATCATGGCGATCGCAATGCGTTTACCGAGCAGAGCCGCTCGTTCAGTGGCTTGAGAGAAGGAGCCGCATCGGTGCCAAAACCAGGCTCGTAAGACACGTCCGCCATCCATAGGAAAAGCGGGGACGAGGTTATAGCCGGCCAGGATGAAGTTGAACTTCATGATGTAGGCGGCAATGGGGAAGTCAGATACGGGCCAGAGGATAAGTCCGATCATCGCTGAACAGAATGGCCCCGCGACTGCGACGATGGCTTCAAGGCGAGGACTGGAGAGTTCCCTCGGCAGCATGGTCCATCCCCCGACGATATGCAGCATGATCTCATTGATCTTGATTCCGTGTGCGGTGGCGACTCCAGCATGCGCGCATTCGTGGAGGAGGATGGAGAAGAACAGGGCGAACGTGCTGAGCAGGCCTGAGGCCCAATAGAGGGTATTCGGATGGTCCGGCCAGATTCCAGGATAGTAGCCGGTGGAAAGACTCCACGTGATCAGTGTGACCGCAATGAGCCAAGACCAATGGATGATGACGGTATACCCAAGAAACGGAAAGCGTAACCGGTGCATAGTCTGTCCTCTTAGTGTCCGTGAATGGTTTTAGAAAGGCGCGCCGGGATAATCGCATCAGCCCGAAATGCTCGGGCCTGCCAAAATGCGCGAAGCGTGTGTCCGTCTTGTTTGTCATACCCGACGAGCAATTGAGTGATCTGATGCTCCTGGTGGAGGTGTTGTTCGAGGAGGTCAAAGAACGGATGAAGCAGTTCCCATGGGTGGAGGTGAAAGGGACTCGATGGAGCTTGAATCACGGCTTGTGTCGATCCGAAGTAGGCAGTTACGCGGATCAGCGTGTGGCGCCGGTATTCCATATCGAGATCAGTCCAGCCCGATATTGGGGGTTGGTTGGTGCGCTGGTGGAGTTTGGCAAGCGAATAGGTGCGTTGGAGCAGTAACCGTTCCTGTTCACCAGGCGTCATCAGGGGCCGTGGCTGCGGAAGCTGTGTAGATCGAAAGCGGGGTGTGAATCCGATCATCATGAGGTTGGTCTTTTCAATCTGCAGGGGATAGAGGACTGTGGCGTGACCATGCAGGACATCATTCAAGGTGTATTGGGGCTGTCGTGTACGGGGGGACAGCAGCCTGGACGTGGTATCGATTAGAATTGGTTCAACAACCATTGAGGACATGACGTTCCTTTTACTGGCCCGTGGTCTGTACGGTGGTATTACTGCTCGCCGATTTCTTCTCTGTCTGGAGTTCTTTGGACGGGAGGAGGTCTAACGTGCGGAGTTCGGCGTCCACGTCTTGAAGTTCGTTTAGCAGTTCATATCGCCGTGCTTCGAGCCGGCTGCGTCGCTGAGCCGGAGTCGGGCGAGACAGATTTGTCGGGCAGGAGGCCCATTCAGAGCTTGCTTTCGTGACATCAAACTTGTGTTGGACTAGATCATGAACGGAAAGGGTTCCCGCTAAATAGGCATCGATCCGTGCTTTGGCGGCGAGATCTTGCCCATCGCCTAGGAGAATGAGGTATCCGCTTGGAACGGTGAGATACCACGCGAGGAGTTGGATCGACTGTTTCCGGCGTTTCAGGATTCCCAAACGGGTTTCGATGATGTCTAGTGGATGCGTGTCAAAGCGTCCATGGATTCGGATTTGCGTTGGCGAGACGGATTCCCGTTGGAGCGGAAAGAGTTGCTGTTCTATGCGGTTTGATGCCGGGTTCCAGATCAACTTAGCCACGTACGGCACTGCATCCAGTGCATTACAAGTTGCATCGAAGGCGAATGTGAGTGGAGATGTGGGCATCACGAACCTCCTATGGGGGTGGTCATGATGAAATCCTATTGCCTGATAGCGAAATGCGGTCCAGGGCCGCATCCGGTATGGCATCCAGAAATCGGGAACATTTGCCCCCTTCCGTGGGATAGGTGATGACCAACCCGTGCTTGGCTCGTGTGACCGCCACATAGAGCAAGCGTCGTTCTTCTTCCAATCCCGCGGGTACCTGTGCGGCTCGACTATGTGGAATGCGGCCATCCATCGCGTTGATGAGAAAGACAGCATCCCATTCCAACCCTTTGGCTGAATGAATTGTAGAAATAACCAGTGTGTCTGCGGGGTGATCGGCGGATTGGCGTTGTTCCGAGGTTCCGGTGTTGTTAAGGGCTTCCAGGAGATCACTTAAGGAGGTTGCATCTTTGTGGCAAAACACGAGATAGGCGAGTTCATTCATTCGCTCGGTGATGTCGCTCGGGTAATGTCGTTTGAGGTACGGCAGATAGTGATCCAGGATTTGTTGCAGCCGTAACGCGAGTGGGATGTCTTCTTGGGTGAGTCCCGCAAGGAGATGGGCGAGGGTATGCAGCTCCGTTGCAGCGACACCGGTGTGTTGTTCCAGTACCTGGAGCGGATGGGCGGTCTGTTTAATCTGCTTGATGAGCTCTTCGGCCGTCGCTGGGCCAATGCGATCGATTAATAGTAAGAGACGTTGCCAGGCCAGCCGATCATGCGGTCGTGCCAGGACCGTGAGATAGGCGATAAAATCTTTCACATGCGCAGTTTCGACAAGGGCGATCCCTCCATCTTTGAGGAACGGGATCCGCTGGTGAGTCAGTGCGGTCTCGAGGTCATACGAGTGAGCCGATAAAC
>JADLEA010000432.1 GCA_020846365.1 Bacteroidota bacterium | reverse complement strand
TTCGTGAACCGGGTGGAAAAGTCCATTGCGGACTTCCGGGCGACATCGGGCGGCGGCAAGAAATGAAGCTCGTCGCACGCCTTGACCGCACCCTTGCCCGGGCCGAGACCGTCCTTCTGGTGATCTTCCTCGGCATCATGGTGTTGCTTGCCTTCGCGCAGGTGGTGCTCAGAAACGTGTTTGGCACCGGATTGATCTGGGGCGACACCCTGGTGCGCCACATGGTGCTCTGGGCAGGATTTGTCGGGGGAGCCCTGGCGACATACGAAGGACGTCACATCAGTATCGATGCGCTCACCAAGTTTCTCTCCCCCCGCATACGATCCATAGCAGGCGTCGTGACCAACCTTTTTGCCGGCGTGGTCTGTTACTTTCTTATGGTGGCCTCCTGGACCTTCATTGTGGGAGAAATGGAAAGCGAAAGCGAGTTCATCTTCTCCCTGCCGGGCTGGACGGCGATGGCAATCATACCGTTCGGGTACGCCATGATCATGGTGCATTTCGGGCTCAAGGTCATTGGGCTCGTCATGTCGCTCGCGAAACCACAACCGGAGGCAGGGCAGTAGCACATGGAAACCCTGCTTGCCGGTATTGCCCTTGTTCTGCTCGCCCTCCTTGGAGCTCCGCTCTTTGCGATCATCGGCGCGATTGCCATGATGAGTTTCACGGCCGCCGGGATCGACTCGTCTGCGGTCATCGTGGAGTTGTACCGCATCGGCAGCAACCCCACCCTTGTTGCCATACCGCTGTTCACCTTTGCAGGGTACATGCTTGCCGAAAGCAACGCGCCGACGCGCATCGTGAATCTTGCGCGCGCGTTGTTCGGGTGGATGCCCGGAGGATTGGCCGTTGTCTCCCTCATGACATGCGCCCTGTTCACGGCATTCACCGGCGCTTCGGGCGTTACCATTGTTGCGCTGGGCGGATTGCTCTACCCGATTCTCCTGAAAGAAAACTACGGTGAGCGGTTCTCGCTGGGACTGGTCACGACATCGGGAAGCCTCGGGTTGCTGTTTCCGCCGAGTCTTCCCCTCATTCTTTACGCCGTCATGTCGAGGGTCAGCGTCGACAAGCTCTTTGCCGCGGGCATCATTCCGGGATTCGTGCTCCTCACCGGACTTGCGCTGCACAGCATCCGGTATGGGGTCCGGACGCACGTCCCGCGCACGCCGTTTGCCTTGCATGAAGTATGGTCAACCCTGCGGAAGGCGGCGTGGGAAATCCCGCTTCCCGTCCTGATCATCGGCGGGATCTACACGGGGATTTTCACTGCCACGGAAGCAGCCGCAGTGACGGCCTTTTATGTCCTGATCGTGGAGGTATTCGTCTATCACGACCTCAAGCTGTTTCCCGACATTCCCCGCGTGATGCGCGAGAGCATGCTCCTCGTGGGTGCCATTCTCATGATCATCGGGACGGCCATGGGATTGACCAACTACCTGGTGGATGAGGAAGTACCTATGCAGCTGTTCGAGCTGACGAAGACGTTTGTCAATGATCCGCTCGTCTTTTTGATCATCTTGAATCTGTTTCTGATTGTGGTAGGCATGATGATGGACATCTTTTCGGCCATCATCGTCGTTGTTCCGTTGATCATTCCCATCGCGCTGGCCTATGGGGTGGATCCCGTGCATCTGGGAATTATCTTCCTGACTAACCTTGAGATCGGTTACCTGACCCCTCCGGTCGGGCTGAATTTGTTCATTTCCAGCCTCCGTTTCGGCAAACAGGTCTTTACGGTCGTGCGGTCGGTCCTTCCGTTTATGGTCATTCTCGTTGCCGCACTGGTCCTGATTACCTACGTTCCGGATCTGAGCCTCTGGTTGGTGCGGTTGCTGGGCGTGGAGTGATCGTTTTGTCCTTGACATCTCCCGCCGGAGTAGTATATTGTAGTAGGTCAATGCCATGAGTACCAACGCCAGGAATAACCTCTTCCGGTTTGCCGAAGCGCCCCGTGCGCACACGGCTGGTGTTGGTACGCCCATTATTCGCCGCATTTCGTTGAGCTACCCGCTGATTTCGGGCCGAATTATCATCGGCTGAGCGAAGTCCAGAGGTAGCCCGCACACCACATACTCCCCCTTTCCTAACGGTCCCTGCACGGTTCGCCTCTGGTGAGCAGTCGCATTCTTTTGCATGAGCGCGAAGAATGAACGAGACAAACATCCGAGGAGGACGCAGCAATGATAGCCATCTACGACACCACGCTTCGTGACGGAACGCAACGGGAGGGTATTTCGCTTTCGTGCGACGACAAGCTACGGATCGCGCGCAGGCTGGACGATCTCGGGGTCAGCTTCATCGAAGGAGGATGGCCCGGATCAAACCCGAAGGATGTGGAGTTTTTTCAGCGCGCTGCGGAGACGCAGTGGCAGCACGCAGCCATTGCTGCGTTCGGATCAACCTGCCGTGTCGGTGGCGATCCGGCAACCGACCAAAACATCGTTGCCTTGCTGGATGCGCGGACGCCGGTATGCACTGTGGTGGGCAAGACCTCGCTGCTCCACGTCCGGGACGTGCTGCGTACAACACCCGAGGAGAATCTCCGCATCATTGGAGAGAGCGTTGCCTACCTCACGCAGCATGGCAGGCGTGTGTTCTATGACGCCGAGCACTTCTTTGACGGGTACAAAGAAGACTCCGCGTATGCCCTCCGGACGCTCGAGGCGGCATTCCTGAACGGAGCGGAAGTGGTGATCCTGTGCGACACGAACGGGGGATCGCTTCCCTGGGAGATCGAGGAATGCGT
>JADLEA010000431.1 GCA_020846365.1 Bacteroidota bacterium | reverse complement strand
GCAAATTGCGCATCATATCTCCGCACCTGAAGGAATCAGCGCTGAAGGGAGAGCAGGGCAATGTCATCCGGCGAGACGATGTCATTGCGGGAAGTGTTGACGCGCCTCTCGCGCCCGGGAGAGCTGTACGAGCGTACAGACAAGAACTGGGTCACGTGCGTGGCGTGCGGCCACCGGTGCCGCATTCCACCCGACCGGGAGGGAATCTGCAAGGTCCGCTTCAACCGCGATGGCACCCTCATGGTACCGTACGGGTATGTTGCAGGCCTCCAGATCGATCCCATAGAGAAGAAGCCCTTCTTTCATGCCTTGCCCGGGGCCAGCGCGCTCAGTTTTGGCATGCTGGGATGCGACTATCACTGCGGCTATTGCCAGAACTGGTATACATCGCAGGCACTCCGCGATCCGGCCGCCGGCACGTCGCCGGAGGCGGTGCCACCGGAATACATTGTCCAATTGGCCGTAGAACGTCGCGTACCGGTTCTCACCAGCACGTACAATGAACCGCTGATCACGTCCGAATGGGCAGTTGCGCTGTTTCGTCTCGCCAGACAGCACGGTATCCTCTGTTCCTACGTGTCGAATGGGAATGCCACGCCTGAAGTCCTGGCCTATCTGAAACCATACATCGATTTCTACAAGGTCGACCTTAAGAGCTTCCGGCAGAAGAACTACCAGCAGCTGGGCGGAAAGTTGGACAATGTCCTGAGTACTATCGCGCAGCTGAAAGCGTTGGGGATATGGGTCGAGGTGGTAACGCTGGTCGTTCCGGGCTTTAACGATTCCCCCGAAGAGCTCCGGGACATTGCTGGTTTCCTGGCATCGGTCTCACAGGACATTCCATGGCATGTCACGGCGTTTCATCAGGACTACAAGATGGTGGAGCCTCCCCGCACAACCGCCGCGGGTTTGTCCCGGGCTGCGGAAATCGGCTACAGCTCCGGGCTCCACTTCGTGTACGCCGGCAACCTCCCCGGGAGGACTCAGAGTCTCGAGAATACACGGTGCCCCGGTTGCGACACCACCCTCATCGAGCGGGTGGGATTCGCGGTGAAGGCAAACCAAATGCTGAACGGGTGCTGCCCGAAATGTGGACGGAGCATCCCCGGCGTGTGGCAGGCAAGAATTTCGGCTTCTTAGCGGCGACATAGATTTCGCCGACTGCGTTCAGTTCGTTGACATCGTGTTCCAGCGCACCCGGACACAACGAAAAGTTCCGCGCAAGCGGCCAAAGCAGCTCCATCAACTCACTCATCTCATCATACATGGAGGTACATATGAGGACACTGATCGTTCTTTCGCTTTGCTGTCTTGTGCTGGCTTCGTGCTCGGCGCCGCCGCCCGATGTCGCCAAAGTGCGTCAGGAGGTCGAGGCGATGTGCGAGAAGAACGCAAAGGACATGGTTGCCGGCGTCATGGACACGACCATGAATCAGTACGCGGACGACGCGATCTCCATGCCGAACAACGGCCCCATGCTTCGAGGTAAAGCCGCCATCAAGTCGTACTACGCACAAATGATGGCGATGGGGATGAAGTTCTCGGCAGTGAAGTTCACGGTTGTAGATGTGGCCGTAGGCGGACCATACGTGCATGAAATCGGCACGTACGTCATGTCCTTCCAGATGCCCGGAATGCCGGATTTCACGGACAACGGCAAGTATCTGACAGTGTATGAACGGGCAGCCGACGGATCGCTGAAGATCAAGGCGGAAACCTGGAACACCGACACCGAGATGCCCATGGAGCCGGCTCCAGAGCAGAAGAAAGCCATGTAGATTGAAGCGCGCCGACCCCATCCGTTGTTGGGATCGGCGTTCTATTTTGCCCCTCACGCCCCTGCAAAGAGTGGACCGACACCGCTTGTTCCGGGTCCTTCATGCATCGTCATCGGGACGTGAGGGGTCCCTTTTGTGCACACCGCGCGGTGACGGCCGCAGGGGTCCACTTCATGCCGGGTGTGCTAGCGGTTCCGTCGCTGGCCGAGCAGCCACGCCGCGAATTTCTCTGAATTGTACGCTGCATCCCATGAGTTGTGCCCGGTGCCCGGCAGTTCCGTATAGTGCACCGGCGCACCAACCGCTGTGAGCGCTGCAGCTGCCTGCCGCGATTGATCCACCGGCACCGCTCCATCCGCTTCCCCGTGAAAGATCCACACGGGAACGCGCGCGAGCTTCTTCGCCACAGCCTGGAACGGCGCTGTCGTATCGTCGGTCACCACCGGCTCGAAATTGCGAACCCACGGATTGTCTCTTTGGATCCAGCCGCAAATCGGTACGACGGCGGCAAACGTTTCCGGGTGGCGATACGCAAGATACCACGTTCCGTTTCCCCCCATGGAAAGTCCCGTGATGTACACCCGGTCCGCATCTGTGCGGAATTCCTGCTGCGTCTTCTCGAGGGCTGCCATCGCCGCCCGTGCCGGCGTCCCGACCCAGAGGGAATCAGCGGGGCATTGCGGAAACACGACGATTGCCGGATAGCGTGACGCGTTCTGGCGGATTGCCGCCCCCAGCCCCACCTGCGTCTGTATGAGCCCGTCATGTCCCCGTTCTCCCGCACCGTGCAGGAACACGATCACCGGCCAGGCCTGCGTCGGCGTATATCCCGACGGCACATAGACCTGATACCGATACATCGATCCCGCGATTTCGAGTGTGCGGTTCAGAAAGCCGGTTTCCACCCGTCCTTGCGCGAAGGAATGTGGAATGGCGCATAAGAGAAAACACGCGCCAAGAAAGAGCGCGATGCCGCTGTGAGGTGTAGATGACATGATCATTGCTCCTTTCGATGGTGGTAGGGCAGAAGGCCAATGGCAGCAAGAGCGGCAAACCCCGCCCCCGCCAGAAATGTAGCTGGGGCACCATATGCTGTCCAGAGGACACCGGCCAGAATACTTGCGAGCAGCAATCCGCCGCCGCTTACGAGGTTGAAGATACCGAATGCCGTTCCGCGAAGGGGAGCCGGAGTGTTGTCAGCCACGAGCTTGGCAAACAGACCTTGCGTCAGCCCGAGGTGGATCCCCCAGCATCCAGCGCCGAGGAGAAGTGCCGTCGATGACTCCGCAAAGGCAAGCAACACATCCGCGGCAACCAGGATGGCCAGACCACCGGCGAGAAGAGCCCGTGCGGAGATCCTGTCGCTCAATACGCCTGCCGGATAAGCCGTAGCCGCGTACGCCACATTCATCACAATGAACACCACGGGAACGTAGCCCATTGGCAAACCTACCTTCTGAGCCAGGAGTATCATGAATGCTTCGCTGAAACGGGCAAGCATGAACACAGCTCCGAGCAACACTATGTACCAATACCGGAGAGCGAGCTGTTTCATGTCCGCAAAGGAGACCGGAACTCTTGCACCCGTTCTGGTCCCGATCTGCCCGGGCTCCTGGACGCCGAATACGAGCAACGCGACGGCAATAAATGCGGGGATGACTGCGATCCAGAGAACTGACCGGATGTCATTTGCCAGCCATATCATGAACACGACGGCAAGCAGCGGTCCCAGCACCGCTCCGGCGGAATCCAGCGATTGGCGAAGCCCGTACGCCGAGCCGCGCAATTCCGACGGCGTAATATCAGCAACCAGGGCGTCCCGCGGCGCGCCACGAATTCCCTTCCCTATGCGATCCACAAACCGTGCGGCAAAGACCCAGCCCAAGGAGCCGGCCAGGGGAAAGATCGGTTTGGAGAATGCCGCGAGGCCGTATCCGAACACGGTGAGCGCCTTTCGTTTCCCCAGACGATCGCTCAGCGCTCCCGAGAACACCTTCGTGATCGCAGCGGCGGCTTCGGCAATGCCTTCAATAATGCCAATAGACGCTGCCGATGCGCCAAGTATCGTGCCCATGAATACCGGCAACAGGCTGTGAATGAGCTCGGATGAGCTGTCCATGAACATGGACACGAGACCCAGGGCCCAGATCGATGATGGCAACGCGCGGAATGTTCTCGGGGAATTCTGGTCGGACTTCACGATCACACTTCAGACCGGATGGACGATGTGCTGCCTCAGCCGACGTTGCCGGGAGGCAGGCACAATATTACGCGGAAAGCAGAGAAAGTCAAGAAGCGAACAGGTCCAGCTCGCTCTTCGGTATACGCGCTGCGAGAATGCGGGTGTCGGATCCCTGATAGGGAAAGTAGAGATCTCCCTCCCAAAAATACGCCCCGCACACGAACACGACGTTGTTTACCCCCAGGTCTGCATCGCCCATTGTCTCCTGCGGGGTCGTTGGTCGCATTAGCGGTTCTGCGCGGCGGAGAACCGGATCGGGCTTTTCCGGATCGCAGAGTGCTATCCCCAGATCGTACTCCCGGTTGCCGTTGGCATCCCTGTTGCCGATATGATACAGGACCAGATACCGTCCATCAGCACGCAACATGGGTGGCGCACCACCTCCAACCCACACATCCTTGAACCGGGGATTCGGAATCCAGTCCATGAAGAGTCCCCTGGTTTTCCATTCTCCGAAGAGCGTATCGCTTTCCGCCCAATGCACCCTCATCGCATTCTCCCCTTCCATCGGCCTGTGGAGCATCAGCAAGCGCTTCCCGCGAACGGGTTCAAAGAGCATCCCGTTCTTGTTGTCCCTGCTGTTGAATTCGCCGGAAAGCGGGCCATGCTTTTGCCAGTGGACGAGGTCTTCCGACGACGCGATCATGATACGCACCCGGTTGCGATCCCTCCCCGATGCATACCCGGCATAGATCATGATGAACCGATTGCCGATGCGCGTGATTCTCGGATCTTCCACCCCGAGATCTTCGTGCTCGTCTTCCGGAATCATCACGGGTTTCTCGAGGCGGATAAGGACGCGGAGATCCGGCGTACATACTGCCAGGCCGAGAACGGATCGCGTGTGATCTTTCTCAGGGGTCTTCTTTCCCTGCGCGCGGTAGAGGAGCATGGCAAGCCCACGCTCTTCCATCAGACGTTTGCGGGTCTGCTCGTCCACCGCCAGGGCTTGCACGATGGTCTGCTTCATGGCCTGATCTTCCACAAGAACGCAGGCCGGATTGAAGGTCACCTTGTTCTCCCACGGATGGGAGTCAATCTTTTCGATGAGCGGGAGGCCTCCATGAAGCCGTTCGACCTTTGGCGGTGTCATCGCAAAACATCCTGAGATGTGGTTTGTCCGTCGTTCAGATGCAATCGTGCGGGATCAAGAGCCAAACGGGTTTTTGAGATCGGCCGATTCCAGCGCCCGCACGAGTTCCGCAGTCTCCACCCGCGCAGCAAGGAGATAGGTGTCGGCACCGCCGTAGATGATATACAGATGCTTGCCGAACTGGTATGACCCGCACGTGAACAACACGTTTTGCACCTGAAGGGAGGAGCTGGACCCGAGTTCCTCCGGTGTTTCCGGCACCATGAAGTGTTCGATGCGGCTCCGGACAACCGCAGACGGATCCGTTTCCGCAAGGCGCATGTCCAGCAACGCTGCATCCAGATCGTATTCCATGGCGCCATCCGCCATGCTGTTGCCCGTGTGATAGATCATGACGTACCGGCCGTCTCCCAGGGGCACGGGCACCGAGCCGGCACCGATCCACGATTCCTGAAAGAGCGGGTTGTGGAAGGAGTGCATGATGGGTCCGAGATCGCGCCATGTGCCGTGCGGGGCATCGCTGACCGCAAGGTGCATTGCGTACTCGGCGTGCGGCAGCCCTTTCCACCAGGGTCGGTGAAGCAGGTAGTACTTTCCCTGCTCTGTGCCAGGGAAGAGCACACCATCTTTATTATAGTGTGTGTTAACGTTCCCGCACATCGGTCCCAGCTTCTCCCAGTGCAGCAGGTCCGTCGATCGTGCCATGCAAAGCTGCAGGTGATACACGGTTTCGGGATCGTACTTCAGGCCGCAGTACACCATGTAGAACGCATCCCCGATGCGCGTGATGCGCGGATCTTCCACGCCCAGGGCGTCAGTCCCATCAGGCATGGGATCGGGAAAGACGACGGGCTCCTTGTACCGATACAGCAGTTTGAATGCGGGGGTGAACAGAGCGAGGCCGATGAAGCTGCGAACGAAGGGCAACCCCGGATCAGTTTCCGGCCGGGCACGGTAATGGATCACGACGACACCGTCGGCCAGTTCGGGATCATTCAGACGCCGCATCGGCAACAGGATCTGGATGATCCTGTCGTTCGCCGGGGATCGCTCCAGGTACAACGCCGCGGCGTTGAAGGTGACCCCCGTTTCCCACCAGTGGGATCCCGGCAGGACAATCGGGACGGCTCCGTTGCACCGCTCGACGGTGACGGGATGAGCATTCATGTCAATACCCCATAGAGGCGCGACTTCATGAGTTGACTGCCCGGACGCTGAGCGCCCGGCGTAGCTTGGCAAGGGGGAGATCGCTCGAAATCGTGACGTCCCGCGCACTGCCTGCATCGAGATCAAACCAGTTATCCTGAACGTATGCCGTTCCCTCGGCAACCGTAATAGCGACACCAAGGGCAAACGTCGCGGCACGCACGCGTGCACGGTAGAGTCCGGGTCCCGACGTGCGCACATGCACGGCAATGCGCGCCCGCGGCATGGTGAGATGCTTGGGCTCCCGGAAATAGTGACGGTTCTCTGACACTCCTCCGCCCGCATAGGCGAGCATTGCATGCACGCACGTGGTTTCGGGGTCCGCTTTGCGCAGCACGTTTCCGGGTAGTACGTACAGGATTTGGGACGCATTGCGGTCAATTTCCGCCGACAGGTTCTTGTGCCAGAGCACGTCCCCGTTGAACGAGCGGAGAGACAGCGACAGCCGCGACTTGATCCCCACAAGGAGATCATTCGTCCCCCACACCTGGATATCCCCGCCGGCGGAAACAAAGGACACGAGAACCGGTGCGAAGAATCGCCGGGCAAAGTAGTACGCCGCTTTGGGGCGAAGGTCCGCATCGATGACCGACCAGCTTATGACCGGCCAGCAGTCGTTGAGTTGCCAGAAGAGCGCTCCGGCTGTTTTGAACTTCCGCCGGCGCCAGTGCTCGACGGCGCACTTCAGCGCGTCGGCCTGCACGAGCTGACCCGTATGCACGAATGCGGCCCAGTCTGCGGCGACCGGATAGTGTGCGGCCTGGAACCGGAAGAGCCGTTCCATTCCCTCTACCTGTTTATTGTGGTGCTCTACCACCGCCGAGTGTGGCGCTCGGTCTTCCGGCAGGGTCACCCGGTCGAGCGTACGGAGGTCAGGAGGCCCCTGAAAGCCAAACTCGGACACAAACCGTGCGTGGATCTCCCGGTAGTGCACAAAGTCCTTCCACATGCTCCACACTTCCCACTGGTGGTGGTTCCCGTTGTCCTGGGCATTCGGGAAACCCTCTCCGAAGGGTGTGCTGCGCCAGTACGGGCGTGTGCCGTCCTGCGTGGTCACCGCGTCGCGAAGGACCTCTCTGAAAATCGCCGCCCCCCGCATCTGATCCGGTCCCTTGCCGGGATGCCCGGTGCAGAAGAGCCATTCGCATTCATTGTTGCCGCACCAGAGCACAATGCACGCATGGTTGCGCAGGCGGCGCACAACCTGTTCCGCCTCGTTGCGTACCGCCTCCAGAAATGCCGGATGATCGGGATACTCGCCGCAGGCGAACATGAAATCCTGCCACACCATCAGGCCCAAACGGTCACAGAGATCATAGAAGATCTCCCGCTCGTAGATGCCTCCTCCCCACACCCGGATCATGTTCATGGACGCTTCGTGTGCCATCGTCAGCAAACGCGTGTAGGTCGAATCTGCTACGCGCGGAAGGAAGCTGTCGGCAGGAATCCAGTCGGCCCCTTTGCAGAATACCGGCACGCCGTTCACCTCGATGACGAACGAACGTCCTTCCTCGTCCGGCTCCTGCACAAGTCGCACCGTGCGTATCGCAAAACGGACTCTCGCGGTATCGACGACCTCGCCCCCGAGCCGGAGGGCAAACTCTGCCGTATACAGATGCTGCTCGCCGTATCCGTTGGGCCACCAGAGCCTGGGATGTGACACAGCGAGCCTCAGCGAGGCATTTGTTTCTGCGACCGGCGTGGATGACGTCCACTCGCCGCCACCCCCGGTGATCCGCACGTCCAGATCGTGTCCGGCATGCATCGTGTCCACCGCCGTCGCCTCAACCTCTATCTCTGCCGCATCCGGACCCACAGAGATGACCCGGACGACGGGATCCTTCAGTCTTCCAGCGGAATGCGCCTCGATGCGGATCGGCCGCCAAATGCCCGACGTAGTGAGCTTTGGCCCCCAGTCCCACCCGAAAGAATACTGGGCCTTGCGAGCGTAGACCCGGTGCGACTCCAGGGCGACCTGAAGTGCCCCATGTTCACGCTCAATCGCCCTCGCTCTCATAGTCGGTGAGTCAAAGAGTATGTCGATGGAGTTGGTGCCGGGATGGAGGAGTGATTTTACATCGAAACGGTGTTCCACAAACATATTGAACGTGTTTCCGGCGTCCTGGTCGTTCACGCGGATGCTCGTAAACGTGTCGAGCCCTTCGGCAACAAGCTGAATCGTTTCCTCCCTCATGAGGGCATCGGGAACGACAAAGGTCCGTCTGTAGATCCATTGCGTTCTGTCTATCCACTGCACATCGTTTTCATTGGTGCGAGAGAAGGGATCGGGAATCTTACCCGCTGCCATGAGATCGGTATGGACGGTCCCGGGAACGGCGGCCTTCATCCATTTCAGCACTCCCCGGGCATTGCGGGGAACGGCGTTGTACTCATCTTCACCCCGGAACTGCCATGAACCACAGAGATCGATAGTATGCATGCTCAACCACGGCTTTCAAATGTTCCAGAAAGAATTCCTGAGGCGTACATCCTGACGCCATTCCGGTTCCTTGCTACGTGACGTGCAGAGCGCCGCCACGGTTGGGACTTTGAGCAGATCCTGCCTGCCGTCAGGCGGACGCCCTCGATCCTCATCCGGCTGGATGAGCAACAGTTCACCTTGGCGCTCATCGCAGAAGCAACATCCTTGCCACCCCCGCGTGCGGACCGGCCACCAACCGGCAGAAGTAGACGCCGCTGGCCGCGTGGCTCCCGTCAAACCAGGCCGAGTAGCGACCCGGGAGAAGCGGGCTTTCCACAAGTGTCGCGATGGCTCTCCCCAGCATATCATACACACGCACCGTGACCGGGACGGGACTGTTCCCCTGTTCCGGAGAAACGCCGGCGCCCCTGGCATCGCCTGACGCAATCTCGAACCGAATCTGCGCACCGGAATTGAATGGGTTCGGGTAAACCCCCGTCAAGGCCGTCGCAGAAGGAGCGGACCAGTTGCCAGCGGGAGACACTGATGAGACAACCTGGTAGAGACTTTGAACCTGCGGTGACGTAAGGGCAAAGTTGTGGATGGTGATGTCGTCCACAACCCCCTGGAAATTGTAGTTCGCATCGCCCGGGAGCATTTGCCCGACCATCAGATCGATGGCAGGTGTGAGGAGAGTCCCTGACCATGGGACGAAGCTCTCAAACTCACCATTGAGATACACCTCCAGGTCGGCGCCATTGTAGATGCCCGAAACAAAAGTGTAGGTTCCCGGGACAACAACAGTCCGGGAATCCACGTCTTTGATCCCGGTGGTGGTCTTTACCGTCCACCGCACTCGACCATCAGGGCTCAGGGAGATCTTCCAGCGGTTCTGCCAGCTGCCGTGAGAAATCAGGAACATTTCCTTCGTTAGCTGAAGCCCCGGCTTGAACCAGAGACTCACCGAAATCGCCGTGTCACAATTCAGGGTTGATGTGTTTGGAATTCGCAGGGAACTTGTCCCACCGTTGAATCCGCAGGCATGACCTGCCGTGCCGTGGCGATCGGCCACGAAGGTGATGTCTGTGGGAGTCACGGGGTTCCCATAACCGCTTGCGTCGATCACATTGCCGTTGCATG
>JADLEA010000430.1 GCA_020846365.1 Bacteroidota bacterium | reverse complement strand
TGCTGGCGGCCGATTTCGTTGATCGCCTGGTGGATGCGATCCCGCTGGTTCTCAAGCATGTCCAGCCGTGTACTGTACTTGACGGTCTCGCTGAGCTGATTCGCATGCCGCTCGACTTCCGCCTGAAGGTTCGTGCGGAGCGATTGAATGTTGAAATACGCGAAGATACTGATGATCAGGATCGCCACCAGTCCGACGACCAGAATAAGCTTGAAGCCGATCTGTTGAAAAAACCTCATATCGCCGGTTACCGTTTGGATGTACGTACCTGGGTGCCGGGGCGATCGCGCGGATAGGATTTGTCATCGTGACAGCCGGCGCACGTGGGCGGCTTTGCGAAATTCTTCTCTTCGTGGCACGTCTCGCAATCCAGTTCCCGGTGCGCATCATCCAGTTTCAGTCCGGTAACCTGATGCTTGAAGGCCTGGGGCGTCCAGCCGGCATGACAGCTGGAACACTGAGTGTCAAGTTTGGTGTAGCGTTTCTTTTCGCCGTGGCACTTCTGGCAGGAGAGGGCGTTGTGGAAGCGGTTCAGCGCCCATCCCGCACTCCGGGCATGGTCAAATGCCTGCATGGGCTCGGCGACGTGACAGCTCTCGCACTTGTCGCTGGCATGGCAGCCAAAACAGGCCGAGTGAAGCTCGTCCACGCTCTTTGTGGCCTCAACGCGCCGGTCTTTCACCGCTGCCGCCGCCGCGTCCGGCTTTTTCTCATGGCAACGCACGCACGATTCGCCGCGGTGACAGTCGGCGCATCGCAGACCGAACCGGTCCGCATGGTCATTGTGGAAAAACGTGACAAAGCTCCCGCGCTGGCTGCGCGTCTCATAGACGACCCGCTTCGGAAGCGGAACGTCCGGATGGCTCTTGCCTGCCAGCCGTGCCTTCTCCAGCGCTTCCTTGTCGGTCTGCTTCGCATCGCGTTTGAGATGACAGCTTGTGCATTCGATGGTCTTGCTCCACTGCCTGTGGCAATCCATGCACTGCCGGTGATATGCGCCCTTGAGGTCCGGCATGCTCAGATCGGTCCTCGCCCGGTTTGCCGGGTGGCATTCTTTACACGACAGGATGGCCATGGATGTGCTGTTGTAGTGATGGCAGCCGTAGCATCCTCCCGACATTTCGGACATCTCCGCATGAAGCCGGTGGGAGAAGATGACGGGACCGTACTCCTTGGATACCGTGCCCATGGTGAGAACCTCAGGCCCGCTCGCGGAGGGATGAGAACCCGGGATGATGCGCGATCTGGGGCATGCCGAAAGACACGGGTCCGTTTTTGTCGGGGCAGAGCACTCATGGCATGTCTGGCACGAGACATCCATACGTTTCGGGGGGGCGTGCTTCTCCCACTTTGATTCCTGCGCCCGTCCGTTGGTGGAGCATAGGACGGCCGCAACGCAGCACAACGCGAAGAGTCGGTTCATCATTTTCCGCCTCGAATGGCATACTTGGTCTTGGGGGCCGACGCGCTGTCGGGAAGGCTAATGACCGGAAAGATCATCACATAGGCCCGGTACATGAGGACGAGCAGGGAAGTGAAGCCAATGGTAACGGAGAGCTCCCCGATCGACGGGAAGTAGGATCCAAACTCATACGGTGGCGTGTAGGCCACCACAAAGTTGTTGATCCGGTTGAGTGCCACTCCCAGGATGACCAGCGCAGACGCCGTGAACAGGAGCACGGGCGAACGCAACACGGCACGGGAGAGAAACATCCGGAGGGGAACGATGACCCCCAGCACTACTTCCACCGTCCACATAACGCTGGCTGTATTCAACTCCTGGAGATACAAAAAGGTCTCCCGGATGAACATGTCACCCAGCTTGAAGGCAAGATAGACGCCCAGAATGGGCGCGACGCTGCTCCCCAGCTTCGACAGCACGTCCATCTCCAGCTTCAATCCGAAGGATCGGGATGCAAGCATGGATTCGAATATCACCATCGGAAAACCGACCGAGATGGCGGAGAGGAGGAACAGGAGAGGCAGGACGGGTGTCTGCCAGAGCGGGTGCATTTTCGGACCCGCGATGACCATGAGCGTGCCCAGGGATGACTGGTGCAGTGTGGAGAGCACCACGCCCGCGATAATGAAGACAAACATCGTCTTTCCCAAACCCCGGTCCAAGAGGCGAAGCAGTGTGTCCACCGGACGGTTCAGGAATCTCAACGCGCCGGGGAGGTTAACCTTGCCGATGAACCGCTCGGTCACAAGGGGGAGGAACTCAATATAGAGCACGGTCATGTAGATCATGACGCAGATACCCACCTCGAAGAGCGCGGAGGATCCATTCCACATAATAAGGGGGTGCCAGATGAAGTACCACCGCCCGATATCCACGAACACGCCGATTGCGACGAACGTGTAGCCGAGCATGGCGGTAAGCAACGCGGGGCGCAGGATGACATGAAAGTCCTCACGGTGCAGGATATGCCCGAGTGCGGCCGTGGTGAACCCGCCTGCCGCGAGGGCCACACCTGCTGCAACGTCGACGGCGATCCACAAACCCCACGGGTACTGGTCATTGAGGTTCGTCACCGATCCCAATCCGAAAAAGAACCGGCCGGCGAGAAAGACCAACCCGTTCAGGGCGAGGAGGCACAGCACAAAGACGCCCGGCGTAAAGAACTTCGCCTTGATCGGCGTCGGCTTCATGTTTGGGTGCATGAGGAGAATCTCCTACAATCCTTCTTCTTTGGAATTCTTGGTCATCCACATGATAGCGCCGAGAATCGCATACAAGGCGACGGGAGGTATGAAGTAGGCAAAGATACCGTGCTGGATCGCTTCCGAGACTCCGGGAGCGGGTGTAGGTCCGAGTTTCGGGAATTGCAGATCGGCAAACTCCGTTCCTGCCATGTACATCCACGACGTTCCTCCCACCTCGTACTCGCCGTAAATGCGATTCACATAGCGGTCAGGATAGGTCTTCAATCTCTGGCGCGCGAGCTGGACCAATTCCTCACGCGGACCGTAGGTGAGTGCTTCCACCGGGCAGATCTCCACGCATGCGGGAAGCTGACCTTTGGCGGTCCGTTCGATGCAGAAATCGCACTTCCGGATTTGCGGATCAAGGGGCTTGAGATATTCAAACGCGGGAATCTGGAACGGGCATGCCGCCATGCAGTAACGGCAGCCGATGCATTTGTCGGTGTCCCAGATGACCGAACCGTTCTCTTCCTTCGTGAACGCACCCACGATGCACGCGGAGACGCAGGCGGGGTGGTCGCAGTGCATGCACTGAACCTTCACGTTGAAGGGGAGGTCGCGATTCTTGGGATTGACGTACTCATTGACCACCGTCAGCGCGGCTTCGTTCGGCCTGCGCATCTCGTTGAAGACCGACCGGTCGCTGTACGTTTCCAGCGGCTCGGCGGGCAACCCGTGCGCCGTCTTGCACGCCCACTCGCAGTTTCTGCATCCGACGCACACGGTCGTGTCCACGAGCACGCCCATGCGGTCAGGGGCGAGGATGTTCTTCGGACCGGCTTTGGCAGTTGAAGTCGAAAGTCCCGCAGCTGCAGTTCCTACTGCGGCGGCCGTCTTGAGAAATGCTCGGCGGTTTTGTGCTTTCATTGGATTCCCTTGGGCAGGATATTTGTCCGTATGCCCCGAACATTCAAGAATTGCGCCATATTCGATTGTTGAATTTTCAAGCAATTCCGATAGACGGAGTGCATTTCCTGCCTTTTTTTTCCTAAATTGTGGAAAAGCCCACTTTCCATTCCTACTTGTGGGAAAGCCCACCCCCATTTGATGCTGAATTCGAGGGTTCTCATGGCATGCTTTGTGAAAATCCACGGGACGGAGAAAAACCGCCCATGAAGAAAGCTGACCTCGGTATCCTGGTTGTCGACGATGAGCAGATCGTTCGCGAATCACTCACAAAGTGGTTTCAGGAGGATGGATTCCGGGCGGAAGCGGTGATGGATGGCCATACGGCCCTCAAGAAACTCCGGTCCGAGCCGTGGAACCTGGTTTTGGTGGATATCCGCATGCCTGGAATGGACGGCATGGAGCTGATGCACCGGATCAAGAAGATGAACCGCAACGTCGTCGTCATTGTCATCACGGCATTTGCGACGGTGGAGACCGCTGTCCGTGCCTTGAAGGAAGGGGCGTACGACTACGTCACGAAACCCATCGATCCGGAATACCTCAGCCATATCGTGGTGAATGCGCTCGAGCAGCAGCTGCTGAATATCGAGAACCAGCGCTTGCGCGACACCGTGAGCGAGTTGACGGCCGATGTGGAAATCGTCGGAGAATGCCCGGAGGTACGACGTGTTCTTGAGGCCGTGCACACGGTGGCCCAGACTGACACCGTCGTCCTGGTGCGAGGAGAAACGGGTACGGGCAAGGAGCTGGTTGCCCGTGCAATACACCGCGCCAGCGCCCGGCGCTTTTCCCCCATGATGACCGTGAATTGCGGTGCGCTCTCGGATGTCATGCTCGAAGACGAGCTCTTCGGCCACGAGAAGGACGCGTTTCCAGGGGCCCATCAGATGCGCAAAGGAAAGATCGAGCTGGCAGAGAGCGGGACGCTGTTCCTGGACGAAATCTCGCACCTCGGCGACAAGGTCCAGGCGGACCTCCTGCACGTCATCGAAACGGAACAGTTCACGCGGCTGGGCGGATCAGAACCCCTCCGGGCTGGCTTTCGCCTCATCTGTGCCACCAGCGCGGATCTGGAAGCGGTGGTGCGGGAGGGGAGATTCCGCGAGGACCTCTTTTATCGGCTCACGGTCTTCCCGATCGAACTCCCTCCACTTCGTGCCCGTCGGGGTGACATCGCGAAGCTCGCGCACTTTTTCCTCATGAAGTACGCCCGGTCCATGAACCGCACCATGAACGGCTTTTCCCCGGATGCCATGCTCGCGCTGAAGGCCTACGAGTGGCCCGGCAATGTGCGCGAATTGCAAAACGTCATTGAACGGGCCATGGTGATCTCTCCCGGATCGATGATCAACCGCGAACATCTTGTCCTCCACACCGACCTGCAGTCGACGAGCATCGGGAAGCGGATGGATGACGTAGAGCGGCGTCACATTGAACAGATTCTGCGGGAAACCGGTTGGAATGTGAGCAGGAGCGCTTCGATACTGGATATCGACCGCGTGACGCTCTATCATAAGATCGAGAAGTACCAATTGAAGCGAGAGATCTGACCCCTCACAACCGCTCACCTCGACCGCCTTTCGTTTCGTTGACTTTCAACCCCCCTTTGCGTAATTTGTTAAACTTTTATCCCCATTTTTGTTCTTTGCGAGGAATCCATGCCACAAACCCAGTATGACATCGTGATTGTGGGTGGGGGACCGGGCGGATACACGGCCGCGATCCGCGCGGCGCAGCTCGGTATGCATGCCGCCATTATTGAGCGCGAGCGGCTCGGCGGCGTGTGCCTCAACTGGGGGTGCATTCCGACCAAGGCCCTCCTTCGCAACGCCGAGATCTTCTCCCTGCTTCAACATGCCGATGAATGGGGTTTCTCCTTCGAAAACCTCAAACTCGATTTCCCCCGCGTCATCAAGCGCAGCCGGGGTATAGCCGATCGCGTGTCCAAGGGGGTGGAGTTCCTCCTGAAGAAGAACAACATCACGGTCATCGCCGGACAGGCCCGCCTCCTCTCGCCGGACACGGTTGAAGTACGGGCCGAGGGGAAAGAGACCTCGACGGTGAAGGCCAGGCATATCATCCTGGCGACCGGAGCGCGCTCCCGTTCCCTGCCCATGATTCCCGTCGACCGGAAACGGATCATTACAAGTTCGGAAGCCATGACGCTTCCGGCGTTGCCTGCCTCGATGATCATCATCGGTGCCGGAGCCATCGGCGTTGAGTTTGCATCCTTCTATAATGCCCTCGGCACACGCGTTACGATCGTCGAGATGATGCCCTCGATCCTTCCCATGGAGGACAAAGAACTCACCAAGCTCCTCACCTCCAGCTTCGTGAAACGCGGGGTGGAACTTTTGACGGATACGCGTGTTGAAAGTGCTCAGGTTGACGAACATGGAGTCACCGTGCAGGTGCATACGTCAACCGGCGCACGTGCCCTGACAGCAGAGGTTGCGCTCATGGCCATCGGTGTTCAGGGAAACGTCGAAAACCTGGGCCTGGAATCACTGGGTGTCCGGATCGAACGGGGACATGTCGTTGTGGACAAGCAATACCGGACGGGCGTGGCTGGAGTCTATGCCATCGGTGACGTTATCGGCCCACCCTGGTTGGCCCATGTGGCCTCGGCTGAAGGTATCAGCTGCGTCGAAGGGATCGCAGGGAAAGAGACGGCCGGCGTCGATTACACCAACATCCCCGGATGCACGTATTGCACCCCGCAGCTCGCCAGCGTCGGGTTCACGGAAGAGGTGGCCAAGGCTGAAGGATACGAAGTCAAGGTCGGACGCTTCCCGTACCGCCCGCTCGGAAAAGCCATGGCCATCGGCGAGACGGAAGGGTTGGTGAAGCTTGTGTTCGACGCAAAGTACGGGGAGCTGCTCGGTGCGCACATTCTCGGCGCGGACGCCACGGAGTTGATCGCCGAGGCGGTGCTGGCCCGGCGGCTCGAGGCAACCGGTCCGGACATCTTCCGTACGATCCATGCCCATCCCACGCTCAGCGAAGCACTCATGGAAGCAGCAGCCGCGGCTTATGGCGAAGCCATCAATATTTGAAATCCATCCCGGTCAGCCGCTCGTCGTGCACCGGCTCGGCCGGACGCCGTACCGGCAATGCTGGGAGACCCAACGGGAGTTCTTCTCCCGGCGGCTGGCGGGCGAAATTCCGGACACGCTCCTGCTGACCGAACACGATCACGTGTATACGCTGGGGAGGGGATCCCGGGCTGAGCATTTGCTTGCGGACGCCGAATGGCTGGGCGCCAGAGGCGTGGACGTGGTGCACGTTGACCGGGGGGGCGACATCACCTATCACGGGCCCGGCCAGCTCGTCGCTTATCCCATCCTGGATTTGTCCCGACACGGCCGCGACCTCAACCGCTATCTCCGCCGGCTCGAAGAAGTGGTCATCCGGGTGCTTGGCCGGCTGGGCGTCCGCGCCTCCTGTCTGCCGGGATATACCGGGGTATGGGTCGCGGGCGACAAGATCTGCGCCATCGGCATCAAGGCGAGCCGGTGGGTTACCATGCACGGGATCGCCCTGAATGTCACGACGGACCTCTCCTACTTCCGGAGGATCATCCCGTGCGGCATTTTCGAGAAGGGCGTGACATCGGTGCTGGATGCAACGGGCCTTGCATACCCGTTGGCGGCCATCGAGGACCACTTCATTGACGAAGTCGCGGCGGCATTCGGCTCTGATGCAGTACCAGAATCGCTACAAGAGGAAAGGTGACGGCGTGAAGCACTCACCCGAGCAGTTGCGCGACGCCTACACGAACGCGGTTGCAGCGCGACTGATGGACGCGAAGATTCTGATCCTCCTCAAACAGGGCAAGGTCTTCTTTCATATCGGCGGCTCCGGTCACGAAGCCGCCCAGATTGCAGCTGCCATGGCGCTCCGGCCGGGCAAAGACTGGTGCTACCCGTACTACAGGGACATGGCTTTCGCGCTGCAACTCGGGTATCCG